>JBFEIF010000054.1:0-15359 GCA_041553795.1 Sulfurimonadaceae bacterium | reverse complement strand
TTCTATTTTAAAACAAGACGCCAATACCTTAAAAGATATTTTAAACGACCATAGTGTAGATACTAACGAGATTAATGACTTAACTTCTATTATAGATGCGTACAAGTCTATATTTTATAGTCTTATATTAAAACAGCAAGAAATAGGCCTTAATCCAGAAGATGGCCTTTATGGAAGCTTGAGAGAATCAGTTCATACAGTACAAAATATAGCTAAAAACTCTAATGATGCAGTATTACTTTCCAAGGTATATGATTTAAGAAAACAAGAAAAAGATTTCATGTTAAGACATGATTTAAAATATATTGAAAAATTCAATACTAAACTAAACAGTTTAGTTTCTCTTTACAATGGTGATGTAAAGGAAGGTCTTTTGAAATATAAAATTGATTTTTTAATGCTTGTTAAAGCAGAAGAGGAAATAGGACTAAATTCAAAACTTGGACTTCAAGGCGAGATGAGAACTACCGTTCATCAAACAGAAGCACTATTACAAACTTTAACAGAGCACACGAATAAAACTATAGATGAAAAGATATCAAGTCTCTATACTTTATCATTCACATTGACTACTATATTAGTATTAGCAATGGTTATTATTGCATTTAAAATTTCGAATATTGTATTAACATCATTAAGATCATTAAATGATGTAATTGTTAAAATGATTGGTGACTCTGATGCAACACATAGAGTTAAAGTAAAATCAAACAATGAGATAGGCCTTATTGCAGATAATTTCAATAAGTACCTTCAATCAATAGAAGATGGGTTAGAAAAAGATAAAATATTTATAAATGATGTTCAAGTAGTTATGAACAGGGTTTCAAAAGGCTGGTTCGCTAAAAGAATTGAAAAAGACACAAGTAATCCAACACTGCAGTTACTCAAAACGACTATAAACGATGGTTTAGAAAACTTGAGAAATATGTTTATATCTGTCACAAATACTTTGGAGGAATATGCTCAATCTGATTATACTAAGGATATAGCTGTTCAGGGTATGGAAAAAGATGGTGTTTTTGACAAGTTAGTTGGAGACATTGGACACTTAAAAAATGCAATAGTGCTCATGATAAATAATTCGGCTTTAAACTCTACTGAACTACTAAATAAGGCAAACTTACTCGATACTCAGATGAATGACTTAAATAGTTCGACTCGAGAACAAGCTCGTAACCTTGAAACAACAACACATTCTATGGGGCATATTACAGAACTAGTCGAATCAACATCTCATAAAGCTAACGAAGTTGTCACTCAAACTGCTGATATAAAAGCTATTGTTGGGATTATTGGTGATATTGCAGAGCAAACTAACTTACTTGCTCTAAACGCTGCTATTGAAGCTGCTCGAGCAGGTGAACATGGTCGTGGTTTTGCAGTAGTTGCAGATGAAGTAAGAAAGCTTGCCGAGAGAACTCAAAAATCTCTAAGTGAAATAAATGCTAATGTAAATATCTTAACACAGTCTATCGTAGATATAGGTGAAAGTATAAATGAACAAAGTGAAGGTATTTCTAAAATAAATGACTCTATTTTAGAGATTGATAAAACAACACAACATAACTCGCAAACAGTTGCAGAAGTAAATATTATTACAAGTGAAGTTAAAGATATGGCTTCAAATATTTTAGAAGATTTAAATAAAAATAAAGTATAACAGTCAAAACGAAGATGGATCGGTAACGACTCCTCAAATCCTACACAAATATCTGTAGTAGGTTCTAGCTCAAAATGAGCTAGATGGTTGTCTATTTATTGCCTGACTTTTAGTTGGGTTTTTAGTAGTCTTTTTCGAAAACTCTTTTATATTCATTGTAATTAAATACTAAATTCCTAATAATGTTTTTATAGGCGGACTGTTCTCAAAAGTACAAAGAGGTAAAAGGGCAAACTAAAAAAAGAATCATAACAACGTATACTATTTTATTTGGTCCACAAATAATTTGTACTATTCCCTTGTTTTACTTTTAATAAATCTTCTTCAAAATTATTTTTTTCATAAAATATATTCAAACTCTTGCTAATTGATAGCAAGGCTATACTATTACACTCTTCTTTTAAACAGTTTATCAGATATGTCCCCAAGCCATTCCTCTGATAATATGCATCTATTGATATTTGATTTATATAAATCTTTTTTAAAAATTCGTCTTTTATTTTATAGTCTATAAATCCGATTTTATCCATATCTATAAATAAATAAAATTTATTATCATTATGAACTGTTCTCATATTCTCTGTTGTAATAGTGCTTTCCCTTAGGCTGAGTACATCAATTATGGATAAAAAGTGTATCGTGAAAAAAGCCTAACAAAAATCTGTTAATGTTAATTTGAGTAGATCTAAGCTTTAGTGTGGTTAATATGTTTTTAAAGGATTATAAAAACGAAATCAAATACAGATCGAGTATTATGATATTAGATTCATTATATCCTAATAATACATACTTATTTAAAAGATTATATAATTCCTGAGGTTTTACAACATGATATGTAAGCTTTTTAGCTTACTCAACCAAGAGTCTTTATTCGAGATAGCACTAAAAACCTCATATTTTCAGCAATATGCTTGCCTCTAACTTGCCAAACTCAGTAGGTTACTTCTCCACTATAATTGACAAACCCTTATAGAATGTCCCTTCACTTATGATAAAATAATTCAGAATCCATTGGCGTATGGCTCCCAGGCCAAAATGTCTACAGAGAGATCTCTTCTGTCTCCAACACCAGAGACTTCCAGGCACGACGTGCCAAGATCCGTTTCAAAGACGGTAAGAAGAACAGCCTTGTTCATACGCTAAACGGTTCATCTCTCGCGGTTGGACGTACTATCGTCGCTATTATGGAAAACTATCAGAACGAAGATGGATCAATCAATATCCCTGAGGTATTGAAACCTTATATTCGTTAAAAATCTCTTCTTTTTCTCAAAAATAGGCAGAGTTGACTGCCTATTAGCTGCCTGCTTTTATTTTCCATTATCTCATTCTTCTGTTTACCTTGTTGTTGCCTATACTTCGAACTCTTTTTTAGTACACAACATTTAAAATAGATCTGCATCAAAGATTAGGATTACTTATAAATCTCTCATTCATATAACCATTATTGTGATACAATAATTATGAATACAAATCCTTCAATCAAGGAATACAGCATGTTCATAAATAAAATAATAAAAGTGTTCTTGTCCATAGCGGTCATAGCTCTCATGATATCATGCAGTAGCGGTGGTGGAGGTAGTGATGAGAGTACTACCACACCCGAACCTACACCAGCAACGCCACCAACAGTAAGCGCCTACAGTAGTGTAGTCGATGAGAACAGCAGCATCGGGACACAAGTGGGTGTGTTAACTATTGATGACGGCGGAAGCGAGATCACCTCTGTCGTACTTGACGGTGCAAATAGTGAAGATTTCCATGTTGCGATTGACGGTACTATCACCGTTGCCAGTCTGCTTGATTACGAAACTATTCCATTTTATCAGCTCAGTGTCATTGCAAGCAATAGCATTGGCAGCAGCACTCCTGTTGATGTGAATATCAGTGTCAATGACATCTCCGAAGCAACCCTCCCTGTTTTGACCCCATTTAGCGGGAATGTTGATGAAAACAGTATCCCCGAGACAGTGATAGGTCAGATCGGTGTTAATGACGGTGGCAGCGTGGTCACGGCCATAACATTAAGCGGCAGCGGCGAAGGCAACTTCACCGTTGAGACCGATGGCACCATAACTATCGCAGAGGATGCAATACTTGACTATGAGGTACAAACTCTCTATGCACTGCAAGCTGTTGCAAGAAACGGTATCGGTTCTAGCGACCCTGTCAATATCAATATATCGATCAACAACCTGTATGACCAGGTACTAAAGACCGCTCAGACCATAAGCTATGACACTAACGGCAGTATTGTCGGTGATGATAGTGTCAAAGATGACGGCTTTTACCAAAGAGGAGCTGATCGAAACTCTACTCGTGATGCCAATGGAATTGTTACCGACAATGTTACGGGACTGATGTGGCAGGACAATACAGATGCATCGACAGTATTGAAGCAGTGGCTGAGCAGTGACAATTACACGACATGTTTAGATAATCCGACATCTCCGGCATGCTTCGATACCTCCGGCGATACAGCGGCAACATATTGCAGCGACCTTACGCTTGGCAGCTACAGCGATTGGCGCTTGCCGACTCGCAAGGAGCTTCAGAGCCTCAGTGATTACGATGGCAAAGATCCTGCTATTGATCCTGTTTTTCAAAATACCGATATCTTGAGTTTCTCTTGGACTTCTACCTCCTACGCGGCTATATCTAAGAATGCATGGATGGTCGCTTTCGACGGTATCAAGGGTAAAGGCGGACAGTACGACGATAATAAAAGTGTTGAGGGACATGTCCGATGCGTCAGAACAGGACAGTGATAGGGTATATGATGCATCGTGCAAACAGTTTAATCTTAATAAAAGGCAGGAAAAGTAGATGAAAAACATACTATTGACAGTAATCCTTTGCACTGCAGCATTGCTGGCAGACTTTACCCGCGATGCAGCTAATGGCATCGTTACGGACAATACCACTACCCTGATGTGGCAAGATGATGCAGTGGGGACGACTACTACATGGCAGGGTGCTATCGATCGCTGCGAAGCACTGGAACTTGGTGGCCATACCGACTGGCGCCTGCCAAATCTGAACGAGCTCACCTCAATTGCAGATGACAGCAGATGGGATTCGAGTATCTACCCAGTTTTTCAGAACATAGGCCTATCTTACTGGTCCTCATATTGGTCTTCTACGACTGATGCTACCGACTTCAGTAAGGCATGGTATGTTGAGTTCATCAAAGGTCGTCATGGCAGCGACCAAAATAAAAGCGACAATATTCATTATGTCAGATGTGTAAGAGCCGGAGAATAATACCAATACTCTTCTTTTATAAAGCGCTAAAAGAGGATGTCTGGACCTTCGCATCAAGTCTGCAAATTACATTCAGGCCTGATGAACTGCAATAGCCAGAAATCTATCAAAACGAAGATAGTTCTATCCATAGTCTCTGCAATGATTAAACCTTACCTTCATTAAATCTTTTTTATCTGACAGCGCATTCATATACTACCAGATTTACTTACGACATAAGCTAACTACTAATATAGAAGTCTAAACTTCCATGAGTATAACAATCAAAAAGATTTACAGCATCTCTTAACACCTATAAGGAGTCTATTTTGTATACACTAGACTAAAGGTTTAAGAGAGTATTTAGTAAAACTATTGATAATTGATACAACTATTTAACAACTTTACAACAGCACGGGTAACTAATGTCCAGACAGCAACTACGCAGTATCATCTTATTATTGTCCTTTTCATTTCTGAGCATTATCTTCTTTTTCATTGTCATCAATCAACTTTTACTTTCAAATGAGACTGAAAATGTTATTTTGAAGAATGCAAAGACAACAATTCAAGCACAAGAAAAGATCCTAATTACTTTTTTAAACAGAACAACTGACCAGATTGCATCATTTAATACATTTACTTATTTTCAGGACTTTATGGAAACAAGAAAATCAAAGAAGATCGTACAAGAGTACTTTTTAAGTGTAGCCCAAAGTGATACTACCATCATGCAGATACGCTTTATCGACAAAGATGGTCTGGAACAGATCCGAGTTGATAGAGAAACCCTCAATACTGTACCCAGACTTATCTCTGATAGTGAGCTTCAAGATAAGTCCAAACGTGACTACTTCGTCTTGTCCAAAGATAAACCTGCCAACCGCATATGGCTATCAGACCTAGACTTGAACATGGAACACGGAGAGGTTGAAAAGCCTTTCAAACCGACATTACGAGCTATCTTACCATTAAAACACGAAGATAAGTTTGAGGGTATCCTGGTCATTAATTACTTCATGCAGCCAATTTTGGATGATTTGTCCGATATGCCCCTATATGATGTCATCATAGTCGATAAAAACGGAGATACTCTTGTCCATTATGATGATAAAAAAAGTTGGAGTGCCTACAGCTCGCAAAAAAACAATCTTAAACATCTTTTGCCTGAACACTTTCAATCCATCCTCGAAAACACTGTCTTCAATGCTGAGAATATTGTCTCTGAAGAGCTGCACACACCTTTGGATCAAGTTCTATTCAGCGTATTGACATTGAAAAAAGATTTTCTTGAAGAAACAGAAAACCAAATCATCAAGAGGATCGCTAAAGAGCTCGTTCTTCTCGCCTTTATCGCATTTTTGATCGGCATATTGCTGGCGAAGAGATTCCAGACGATCTTTAATGAGACCGAAGAGATACTAAAACGAAAGAAGATCTTTAATGACACCTTTGACAATGCAGCTGTCGGAATCGCACATGTAGGACTTGATGGGCAGTGGATACGTACCAACAGAATCTTATCCAAGATCCTCGGATACAGTACAGACGAGCTCTTGTCCCTGACCTTCCAAGAGATAACTTACCATGACGACCTTGATACGGATCTAAAGTATCTCAATGAAACACTTTTGGGACAGATCAATACATATAAAATAGAAAAAAGATATCTTCATAAAGACGGAAGTATCTTTTGGGCAAAACTGACGGTATCATTGATACGCGATCAACACGGTTCACCTGAGTATTTTATTTTCATCATCGACGACATCTCCGAACGCAAGAAATTGCAAGCCAATATATCAGCATACCTTGATCTTATCGACACCCATATCATCACGTCAAAAACGGATCTAAAAGGCCGTATAACCGAAGTATCAGAAGCTTTTTGTGCCATCAGCGGTTATACCAAAGAAGAGCTTATCGGACAGAGTCATAGCATACTCCGTCATCCGGATATGCCGGCAGAACTTTATCAGGACCTTTGGAAAACGATCAAAGCAGACACGACCTGGTATGGAGAGATCAAAAACAGGAAAAAAGACGGCGGCTATTATTGGGTTAAAGCTACTATCGCTCCGCGCTATAATGACAAGAATGTAAAGATCGGTTATACTGCTATACGCCAGGTTATCACTACTAAAAAAGCACTGGAAGAGAATAAGATTAAATTACAAAAAAGTTTTGAAGAACTGCAAAAGACGCAAAACATCATCGTCTCTCAGTCACGAATAGCTGCTATGGGAGAGATCATGAGAATGATAGCCCATCAATGGCGACAACCTTTAAGTGTCATCTCTTCAAAGATGAACCATATACATCTCAGTTCTCAATTAGGAACGCTTAGTCTAGATACTGTTGGCGAACAGATTGAAAAACTTCAAAGCGACATTCAAGCCCTATCATCTATCATCAATAGTTTTAGGAACTGCTGCGGTTCTGAAAATGAACATAGTACCATACCGTTCAGTGAGATCACCAATACGGTCATATCCCTTAAAAATGATCGTCTTGCACAAAACAATATCACATTAAACACACAATTAGATAAAGCAGCACAGACACTCCAATACAACAAACAACTTATACAGGTACTGATCAGTGTTATTAGCAATTCCATCGAATCTCTGCAAAAACACAATATCCAGGAGAAGAAAATCTTGTTGAAGACACAGAAAGCAGAGGGACATATTATCCTATCTGTATGTGATAATGGCGAAGGTATCGAAAATGAGATCTTACATAAAGTCTTCGAACCTTATTTTTCTACAAAAGAGAACCTTAACGGAAAAGGACTGGGTCTGTATACATCTAAGATCATCATAGACAATGTCATCAAAGGAAGCATTGATATCGAAAATATTGATGGAGGGGTATGTGTGAAGATCGTCTTACCAATTCCAGAGGTATAAGGCGTGTACCGTACCCAAAGTCAAGACACAAAAAAAATCAGACTATCCAGTGACCGTCTTTATAGACCACTTCATCTCCAAGCCTTACCGTATCAGTGTCAGTAAACACATCAACATGATATTTTCCGTCTCGGCGCTTAAAACCCGGTTTTCCGTACATACCGTGCTTGGCACCTAACGAGACGTGAACACCGCACATACGTTCATAAGTACCCGTATCACCTGCTATCCGTGTCTTGGTAAAAGCCCTGTTGAGTCCGAAACCAAGCTCGCGGACCCAGACTACGCCTTCATCTCTGCGGATATTTGAGAGAATATGATCAAACTCAGGAGTAGAGTCTTCACAGTCAACGACCTGCCCTTGCTCGATGATGAGCGTTATGGGTTTTGCCGGTCTATTAAGCTTGTACGTCACGTCGCCGAAACTGAAGACACGCAGCCGTCCATTAAGGGCTTTAAGGTCTTGGGCTTCGGTGAAGACCTCACCGATCGGAAATTGACCTCCGACATTGGGCATCTGTGAGTAATCACCAATATTGAGTTTGGCTGATTCAAAGGGTGAACTGTAGATCAAACGTTCACCTCCGCTCTCTATTACTCCCAAGGGTGCCTTATCTATTTTCTCTTTGATAGCAGGACCGACCCTTCGATAATAGTCGGGGTCATAGGCCAAAGAGTCAATATATGCCAAAGCTTCTTCATCTGCCATACGGCTTAGATGCGGATGTTCGATGACCTTTATCTTAAGCTTGAACAACTCGACCCGTATACGAAAAGCATCCAGACGAAAGTTAGTCGACTGGACCAGGGCGACAAGATCTGAGGCCTTGAGTGCAGACAATATATCCCGTATTGCTTCGGGAGCCTTTTGATTGAAGTCGACAAAGATGGCATTGGGAAGACAACGTTTGTAGGCGGCTGTTAGAATATTGGACAGAAGACAGTCCGTATCATAGACCACTACGGCTGTCTCTTTCTCCGTATGTTCAAAGACAAGCTCCATGATATCTTTCAAATGCCCTTGAGCTGTCAGGACCAAGTTCTCAACATCCTCTACAGGCAGCGGGTTTGCATTCATCACAATTCCTCATTCTAAGCAGACACATCCCTGTGCTGTATTTCAATATGGAATTATAACTTAGCTTCTTTCAGCTTGACTTTTTTTGGCACACAGAACAGGAGAAAAAGTTTTACAGAGAAAGAGATGTCGGCAGGACCCGCGGCAATGTAATACTGAAAAGTGCCCCATTTGAAGTGTTATCAGCCTGCAAGACTCCGCCGATATGTTTTTCAACGATCATCTTTGCCATATACAACCCTAGACCGGTACCGTTTTTGGACTTTTCACTAAAATATGGATCGAATATCTTGCCCAATATCTTCTTCTCTATCCCTCCGCCATTATCTTCGACTCTAATAACGATTTTATCATCACTGCAATCTGTACGAATCCATATCTGACGATCTTCATCCTTTCTTTCCACCAGGGCGTCAATAGCATTATTGATGATGTTCATCAGGACCTGCACCACTTCATTTGCATACGTCTGAAGCAAGTCATCTTCACACTCTTTCACATGTATCTGAACCTTTGAGAGGACTTTGCGCGCTTCAATGAAAGTCAGTGAACGCTCTATTAATACACTTGCTGTTATCTCTTCAGCCGTCTTATCAGGCTTAAAATAGGTCTGAAAATCATCAATTGTATCTGAGAGGTAGACCATAGTATCTGAGATATGGTCAAGTATCTTATCGTACTCATTAGGTTCTTTCCCTTCCATCATCGACTTGATCCTCTCATTGGTGATCATTAATGTAGTCGTTGAGAGAGGCTGGCGCCACTGGTGGGCGATCATACTCATCATCTCGCCCATAGCGGCGAACCGCGACTGCGAGATCATCAGATACTCCTGCTCTATGATTGCCTTTTCAAAATCAACGATCTTTTTCGTATGCGCACGAATAAAAAGACTTAAGATGATCAGGCCCAGGACTGAACTGATGATACCTGTCTGAGAAATATTTGTCAGTTCATAGAAAAAGTTGATAATAAGCACCGTCGTAATAGAGATCACACTGACTATATTTCCTGCGCGTACTCCGCCTGTGGTGTAGGCTGCAAAAACAAGCATATAAAACCAGATGATACGAAACTCGTCATGTGGAACAAACATAAGCGCTGATACAAAGTCGACAAAAGCAAAAGCATACAGGAGATAACAGGTCTGCAAATAGAGATTTTTTGGCCCTCTTAGTCTGATTATCAGATAGACAGCCCCAATGACCAAGAAATAATTCACAATCGTCTGGATGACCCCTAGAGGATTCATGCCGACAGAGCTCAAAAAAGCGAAGATAAACGTGAATATCGCCATCACAAGCAAAATAGTGTTCAGGACTTTGTATTGAAACTTTAAAAGTATCTCATCAGCCTGAAAAGAGTGCCCGCTTTCCAATAAGTCGCTAAAAAAAGAGGTCTGTTTTGACTGCATTTTGTCATTCGCCTATTAAAGTTATTATTATTGTAGTGTACTTTTTCTATACTTATTTAAACCTATAGCCCTTCATCTTAGATGAGAATGAAATATGTAATTAATCTGTTCAGAATGACTAAATAGCATCCCAGACTCAAAGATACCAGCAAAGGAATGTGTTATAATATATCCCATTACAGATGCTTGCACTCACCTGTTTTTAAGACATTCAGATAGTAACTCCATGACAGTAGAAGAGTTCTTTTAAAACTATAGACTCAAGATAAGCCAAAGTGGAAGGAAAAATGCTTAATTAAAACTACAAGGTGTTTTCAGATGTATATGTTGATTTCATCCTATAGCAGGCCTTCAAATAGAAATGGTGTTCTCTGTCTATAAATAACTTTAGTTTTCTTAAAAAAGGAAGTGTGTGGCTGAACAAGAAGAAGAGATAATAATCATTGAAGAAGAAGAGGCCGCAGGCGTCGGTCCTTCTTTAGACGAAAGATTTGAAGATCAGCACACACAAGAGCCCGCTTCAAAGAAAAAGTACTTCCTGTTCGGGGGTCTTGCCGTTCTTCTTCTCCTGGGATCAGCAGTCTTACTCTTCGATACTGACGAACCTCGCCCTTATTCGAAGCCTATTGAGATAACGCAGACTCAGACGGAAGAAGAGACCAGGAAGTTTTCTTCTTCAGAGCTTGAGAAGATGATAAAACGGGCCAACATCCTCTATGAACAGGGGCAGAAGCAGGACGCTCTGAAATTGTATGAGAGGATCGCCACTTACAGCGAATCGATCTCCTATTACAATCTGGGTGTCGCACAGCTAAAAGACAAACAATATAAAAAAGCCATACAGAGCTTTGAGCTTGCCATCAAAAACAACCAAAACCTTTGTGTCAGCGCTATCAATGCAGCTGTCGCCTCATTGGAATCGGGCGATGCAAAAGGCTTCGAGACCTACATGAACCGGGCCCATTCTTATCTTCCTCGCGAAGCAGCTTCTCCGATGTATTCCTATTATTATTCGCTGATCAACTTTTATCAGGATAACTATCTTGAAGCCCTCTCCCCTTTGGAGCACAGGACATCAGAAGAGTACGCTCGCGATCAGAACCAGCTTCATGCCAAGATCAACACCCTCTTCTCCTCCTACCATGATGCTATAGCCGATCTGGAGAAAGATTATAATGATGAATCAGCATTAAGCCTGGGTCTTCTCTATGCCAATCTCGGTGACCTTGTCCTTGCAAAGAAGTATCTCCGTTCTGCCATACAACAAGGGCTTGAGCCAAGTAAAAGCCAGCTTGCGCTGGCACTTGTCAATCTTAAAGCGGGTCAGGTCCAAGCGGCGGCAAACCTCTTGGAGACGATTACCGGTATGTACCCCGAAGAGATCTATACGCACTATCCGATTGAGACCTTTTTGAAAGGGTCTCTTTTTGATATCAATCTTGCCCAGCATAACTTTCATGAGAATATCATTCACAACCAGTCGACCATCTATCAAATACTCTTTTACTTTGCGCCGTTCAAGATCTTCAATGCCAACCAGAGCATCTCTTACATCCGAAAAGGAAATGCCAGTATTGCTATTGATGACATCTCCAATGCCAGTCAGAACCTGAACCAAAGTGCATCACTTTCAAATGTCAACATGAACATCGCCAAGGCCATAGAATCAGCTCTGAGCTTTCATCTTCAAGAAGCCAATACGAGGCTGGCGGAGATGGCCAAGGTCTATCCGAGACATTCCATTGTACATTACAACCTGGCCTTGACCTATGCCCAGCTTGGAGAAGTCGCTCTGGCACAAAAACATTTTCTGAAATCCTACCATCTGGATGCCAAGAACTATCTCTCCGGGATCTTTGCGATGATGACTGCCAAGTTGATAGGACAGGAAGACGAGAAGTTCAATCAGATATTAAAGGCAGACATGGCTCTGGAGCCTGCCACGGAAGAGCTTGATTTTTACAGAGCCCTTGTCCATTTCAAAGAAGCCAATTTCCCTGCGACCTATCAATGGATGGAACGTACAAAAAAAGAGCGTCCTATCTATCTTGTCTTTGATGCATTAATAGCGATGAGCATGAATAAAAAAGAGTTCGCCCAGGAATATTCCAAAAAACTCTGCGCCCTTTTTCCCAATGATATACTTCCGCATCTGCTCTATATAGATACCCATTTTTCCGACATGGAGAACAAGGCTTTCGCCCGCAGTGCCCTGACCTACCTCAAACGGCAAGACTTTTCTATGAATGACTACTACAACGGTCCCTTCATCACCAAATATCTTTATACGCAATATTCACAAATAACAGGTTCTCTTTATCCTCTAAGGATCAAACTCAAAGAGAGGCTCAATCTTGAAAAAGAGGACCCTGTAGGTGTCATGCAGTCACTTGCATTGGTCAACATCTATACACAAAACTTTGAAGAAGCCTATACCATCTACAACGAGCTGATAGACACGCATAAACAGCAAGACTCCCATACACTCTTTCTAGCGGCTATAGCTGCTACCGGTGCCAAGCATCCGGCAAATGCCATAGCACTTTTAGAGTTGGCTAAGAGAAAGAATCCGAATCATAGTGAGAGTCGTTATGCGCTTGGCCTGCTCTACCTGCAGACACAGAACAATGAGGGGGCCGTTGTCTCCTTTAAATATATGAGCCAATCGGACTTTCAGTCGCAGTTTTTTAATTTCAGGATAAGCAAGCCTGAAAAAGAATAGACAATTCAGTCTATTCCTGTTTTTGTCCTTTTCTCAACTGCTTCGCAAAGTAGACAGCTGCTCTTGCCACACCAAATACAAGATATCCGCCAATGAGCAGAGCCAATGACTCAGTCGGATAGATAAAGATCAGTGATGCACCGACCACAAGTCCTACCAAGACCTTTATAAAATTTGATTTTTGCAGATTGATCTTTTTAAAACTTGGATAGCGTATGTTGCTGACCATCAAGACCGCGACAAAAAGTGTGGCTATCAAAAGAGGGATATACAGCTTAAACATATACTTTTCATAAAGCAAGATCAAGATAGAGACAAAGATAGCGGCAGTGGGAATAGGCACACCGATAAAGACAGAAGGTTCGGTCTCTGATGTCATCACATTGAAGCGGGCAAGGCGGATCGCACCGAAAACGACATACAAACCGCTGACAACCATTCCGAAACGGCCATAATCGACTCCGCAGTACTGATATAGCAGCATTGCAGGGGCCACACCGAATGAGACAATATCGGCAAGTGAATCAAATTCCAGGCCGAATTTGGAAGTCGTGTTCGTCATACGCGCTACACGTCCATCCAGTCCGTCGAAAATAAGGGCGAGCAGAATAAGCCATGCAGCATACTCGAATTTTCCCGATGCACTCATGATAAGACTCATCATGCCTGAAAAGATCCCCCCTGCGGTGAAAAGGTTGGGGAGGATGTAGATAAGGTTTTTAGGCTGTTTCACTGAAGAAACCTATGATAGATTCACCGGCTGTCAGTGACATCCCTTCTTTGATCGCGACTCTTGAATTTGACGGGAGGAAGATTGAACTCGTCCCATAAAGCATAAAGCCATAACGGTGGTTTTGCATGACCTTACCTTCTGCAATAAAACGCAAAGGCCGAGCCCATGCTCCAAGAAGGTGTTTGATCAATACATCACCCCGCTTTGACGAAAAACGGATTTCCGCTCTTTCATTAAGATTGGCATGTGAAGAATCAAGACTCAGCATAGAACCTCGCTGTATCATATCGATATGCATCGTTGCATTCACCGGTACGCGTAAAACACCGGTATCCGTATATGAAGATTCAACTACGACTTCAAAGCCTGGTTTACCGTCGATCGGAGACTTGTCGATTGAGATGATATGTTTTACTTTTCCATCGATCGGAGCGATGATAGAACCATCTTCGGCATAATTTGATATACGTTCCGGATTTCTGTGTATGTAAAGAAGAAAGGCAAAAGCAAGCAGCAGAATAAAAGTAAAGAGCTCCAAGCCTTCAGCAAGAAGAAGCAGTAAGGTCAGTATTCCAAATGGAACGATTATATCCCAGCCATAGCGGGATATGATCCTAGTGTCACTGCGCGGGCTCACGCTTGCTCGCCTTTGTCTTCTTCAATTTCTATGTTCGTCTCTTCATCGACTGATTTTTTTTCCTGAAGACGGCTTTGCATACCGTTTTCTTCTTCAAAGTCCAGGATGACTTGACGCACTTCATCGCCATCGATCGTCTCTTTTTCAAAAAGAGAACTTACCATAGTCTCTATCGCACCTTTATAGACATTCAAAGAGGCCACGACATCGGCATAATGTTTTGCAAGTTCAGACTTGATATGCTGGTCCATATCTTCAGCCATCTTTTCACTGTACTCGCGGGCTGTACCCATGCCTCCTCCAAGAAAAGAGGAACGCTGTTTTTCAAGGACCATAAGTCCTGCTACATCACTCATACCGTAGACCTGCACCATGTTCTTTATAATATCTGTTGCGCGCTCAAGGTCATTTGATGCACCTGTAGATATCTCACCGATAAAGACCTCTTCTGCAGCACGTCCGCCTAAAAGGACATCGACCTCTGCCATAAGTTCATGCTTTTGCGCAAGGTATTTGTTTTCTTCAGGCGTATTGAGCGTATATCCAAGTGCAGCTAGACCGCGGGGAATAATAGACACTTTAGATACACGTTTGGCGCCCTTCGTGATCTCGGCAAGAAGTGCATGGCCACATTCGTGATAGGCGACAATACGTTTCTCTTTTGGATCAATACGACGGCTTTTTTTCGAAAGCCCTGCAATCGCACGTTCAACTGATTCCAGAAGATCTTCCTGTCGAACGCTAGCCTGTTTTTTACGTCCTGCCAATAGAGCAGCTTCATTAATGATATTTGCCAGATCTGCACCTGCCAGACCCGCTGTCAGACGTGCCAATTCGACAAGGTCTGCATTAGGGTCAAGCTTAATACCCTTGGCATGCACATTAAGTATCTGCTGGCGTCCTTCAAAATCCGGTTTGTCAACCAGGACCTGACGGTCAAAACGGCCTGGACGCATC
>JBFEIF010000053.1:0-16173 GCA_041553795.1 Sulfurimonadaceae bacterium | reverse complement strand
CATCTGCGGTGTCGTAACCGTAATACCCGCAGTCACAGGAACTGCCTGTGCTAGTGATAGCTGAGCGTCACCTGTTCCCGGTGGCATATCGATGATCAGACAGTCAAGTTCTGACCAGAGAATATCTCTTAAGAACTGCTCGATCGCTTTCATGATCATAGCACCACGCCAGATCAAAGCTGAACCTTCGTCCATCAATGAACCCATAGACATCATCTCTACGCCATACGCCTTAAGCGGAATGACTTTTTGACCTTCGATCTCAGGCTTAACACCTTCAAGACCCATCATACGAGGGACATTAGGACCGTAGATGTCTGCATCCAAAAGACCGACTTTTTTACCTTGCATAGCAAGTGCGATAGCCAGGTTGACTGAAGTCGTTGATTTACCGACTCCGCCCTTGCCTGAAGATACCATCACAAAGTTCTTGACATGCGGTGCGATATTTCTACCCTTTGAAGAGCTTTCTCTCGGCATTTTCGGTGCATTGATGTTGACAGTAACATCCGAAGCACCGGCCATCTTAAGTTCCGTTGTTGCTTCCTCAACGATCTGCTTTGCGACTTCCGGAGCTGATGATGTGACTTCTACATCGACGGCTACTTTTGTGCCGTCTATCTGAATGTTTTTTACGAAGCCGAAAGCTACGATATCCTTAGAAAAACCAGGATAAGTAACTTTTGACAATGCATCTTTTACAATATTTTCAGTCATATTATATTTCCTTTTTTTAAATTTCTGACATCTGCGAACCTGGGCTCGAAAATGACAATTTTTATAAACTTATACAGCTAAAGTAAACTCTTTTTTTGCATTCGCTGCTGCTTCATCTGCGATCTTCTGAATACCTTCAGGATTGCTCATGATCTCTTGAGTGATCTTGTATGAACAGAACTTCGGTCCACACATTGAACAGAACTCTGCTTCTTTAAAGACGTCCTGAGGAAGTGTCTCATCATGATATTCACGGGCACGTTCGCTGTCTAGAGACAGTTCGAACTGTTTTTCCCAGTCAAAAGCATAACGTGCATCTGACATCTCGTCATCTATATCACGTGCACCGGTACGGCCACGTGCGATATCTGCTGCGTGCGCTGCGATCTTATATGCGATGATACCGTTACGTACATCTTCTGCATTTGGAAGACCAAGATGCTCTTTTGGTGTGACGTAACACAACATAGACGCTCCATGCCAACCGCCGACAGCAGCACCAATAGCCGAAGAGATATGATCATACCCGGCTGCGATATCCGTGACCAATGGCCCAAGAATATAGAAAGGCGCTTCATGACAAAGTTCTCTTTGGATCTTCATATTGCGCTCGATCTGGTTCAATGGAACGTGACCAGGACCTTCGATCATGACCTGGACATCTTTTTCCCAAGCTCTTAGCGTCAATTCGCCAAGGACTTTAAGTTCACCCAGCTGAGCATCATCTGATGCATCTGCCAGACAACCCGGGCGTAGAGAATCTCCAAGAGAAAGGGATACATCATACTTTGCACAGATATCAAGGATATCATCAAATGCAGTGTAGAATGGGTTCTCTTTGTGATAGTGCATCATCCAAGCAGCCATCAAAGAACCGCCACGAGATACGATACCCATCTTACGATTAGCTACCTTAGGCATAGTCTCAAGAAAGAAACCTGCGTGAATAGTAAAGTAAGAGACACCTTGCTGCGCCTGACGTTCCAATACCTCAAGCATCTTTTCGATAGTAAGGTCTTCGACCTTATCATTACAGTCTGCAATGATCTGGTAGATAGGCACCGTACCGATAGGAATAGAAGAGTTCGCGATAACATTACGACGGATATCATCAAGATCACCGCCTGTTGACAAGTCCATTGCTGTATCCGCTTTATAGTGCTGGGAGACCTGGATCTTTTCGATTTCGTCTTCAACATTTGAAGCCAAAGCTGATGAACCGATATTCGCGTTGATCTTGCATGATGCAGCGATCCCGATAGCCATCGGCTCAAGATTTTTATGGTTGACATTTGCAGGAATGATCAAACGACCACGTGCCACTTCGCTTCTAACTAGTTCAGGTTCTAACTTCTCTAGTTTAGCTACGTATTCCATCTCTTCTGTGATGATGCCTTGTTTCGCATAAAACATCTGTGTGCGAACTTTGTCACCTTCACGCTTTTTAAGCCATTCTGTTCTCATAAAAAATCTCCTAAAAATATTAATGGGATATTACTAATTAAATAGTAAGCATCTCGTAATAATAAATACCCAGTAAAACAATTTTAACTCCATTTAAGTTAAGTCAAATTTATCTTACATAATAAAGGTACAAGAAAACATTTAAAATTTTCTTATTTATTTTTCGAAATGTAACACAAACAAGTTAAAAGAAAGCTTTGAATATGTATAATTTCGTAACACCTGTTACAAATAGGAGCATTTTTGTCTGATTTAACACTAATTTTGCTTGCAGCTGGGGGTTCCACGCGTTTTGGAACTCCAGTCAAGAAACAATGGTTACGTGTAGGTCATCAGCCTTTGTGGCATTTTGTTACAAATGGATTCGAAAAAACGAAATTCTTTTCAAAAGTTATCATTACCGCACATGAAAACGAACTTGAATACATGAGATCATTTTGTGATCACACGATCATAGAGGGAGGAAAAACACGTCAAGAATCATTAAAAAATGCACTTAGACATGTCGCGACACCTTATGTGATGGTAAGTGATGTTGCTAGAGCCTGCCCTCCAATAAGTCTTATCCAAAGACTCATAGAAGCAAAGGAGAAAGCAGACTGTATCGTACCTGTACTGGGTATGAGCGATACGGTCTCTTATGAAGGCCGTACTATTGACAGGGAAAAGCTCAAGAGGATTCAGACCCCGCAGCTTTCAAAAACTGAGGTCTTGCGAAGTGCACTGGACACGGTAGAAGAATTTACCGATGAAAGTTCTGCCATCATCGCATTGGGAAAGACAAGAGCCGAAGTCGAAGGCGATGAAGACGCCCATAAACTTACACGCGTCTCGGACATGAAGAAGATCCCCTGTCTTAATCCTCCTTCATCTGACACCCTGGTCGGAAGCGGCTTTGATGTCCATGCCTTTGAGGAAGGAAAGCATATGGTCCTTGGCGGTGTAAAGATCGACTCATCTTTCGGGTTCAAAGCTCACAGTGACGGAGATGTTGCGATCCATTCGTTGATAGACGCTCTTTTGGGAGCCTCCGGAATGGGTGACATCGGGACACTTTTCCCTGATAGTGATGAGACCTACAAGAATATCGATTCGAAACTTTTATTGAAGGAGTGTGTGACAAGGTTGCACAATTGCGGTTTTGTGGTTGTCAACGTGGATATAACGATCATTGCTGAGACACCGCGGCTCAGTGAGTATAAGGCCAAGATCCGTAAAACCTTGGCAGAGATATTGGAAATCGAACCGTTTTTATGCAATATAAAAGCGACAACAACAGAAAAACTTGGCTTTACCGGCCGTAAAGAGGGCGTTGCTGTACAAAGCAGCGCCAGTTTGAAATATATAGACTGGACTAATTTATGAAAATTTTGATTATTGAGAATGAGATCTATCTTGCACAGAGTATTGCTGCAAAGCTAAGCGACCTTGGACATGTGTGCGACCTTGCATCGACTACAAAAGACGCTTTGCGAAATGAACCGTATGATGTTGTACTTCTGTCAACGAACATCTCAGGACAGGACTTCTATCCCGTTATCGACGCCTACAAGGACGCTGTTGTCATCCTTATGATCTCTTATGTAAGCAACGACACCGTTTCCAAGCCTCTAAAAGCAGGGGCCAAAGACTACATCTTAAAACCTTTTATGATAGAAGAACTGATACGAAAGATCGACCACTTTCAAGACTATGAACAGCTTAAACGCCAAAACGCGACGTTTCAGCGATATATTGAGCATTCCTTCTCATCCGTCAATGTCGATTGTGATTATGTCAAGTCTGATCTTCCTATCTTTGTCTTTTCTAATTACCAAAAGTATGCCGATGCCTTTGCATTCAAGCTTTTAAACCGTTGTAACTCCCCTTTGCATTTTCTTTCTCTCTCAAGTCTGCGCACTCTGGACGAGATAGCAAACCTGAACCCTGAACGTCTGACGTATATAACAGATTTCCAGGCGCTTAAAAAAACAGATAAAAAACCATTTCTAGACCTTATCGAGGGAAAAAGCGTTATTGTCTCAAGTACTGACATCATCGAAGAAGTCCCATACAAGACAGTTGAGATGAAAAGTGACAATAAAGTCATCGAGCAGGGTGATATATTGCCTATCGAGGACTATGTCAAATATATTGTGTTAAATTATCAACACAAGTTTCCTGATACAGAATTGTCTAAAAAATTGGGGATCTCTCGAAAAAGCCTATGGGAGAAGAGAAAAAAATATGGAATCATCAAGAAAAAATAGAGAACTGCACCTTGACCAGGAAGCAGCGTCTGCGCTTCGCCTTGTCAAAGCGGGTCTTTTAAGTCCCGTTACAGGCCTTATGAACAAGGCCGAGACGATAGAGGTCTTAAAGACAGGTCTGGTTAACGGCAGGACCTTCCCCTTCCCTTTTATCTTATCGCCCAGCGGAAAGACCAATGAAGAAGTACTTACAACTGCTGTAAAAGACGAGCGTCTCGAACTTTTCGTCGATAAAGAGCACTTCGGCTATATCATCGTCGATGAGATCTTTGAGATCAATCCGCGCGAACGCGTACGCCAGATCTACGGTACCGATGACATGTCACATCCGGGTGTCAAAAACACCTTTAGCCGCCTTGGAAAATACGCATTATCGGGAAAATATGAGATAGACTTCACTGTCTTGGACAAAAGCAAGCAGATCATCGACGATGCAAAGGCACGTGTGAGTGCGCAGCATACCACTGCTATCATGATGGCAGCCAATCCTCTTCACCGTGCTCATGAAAGACTGATAAGACAGACCCTTGAAAAGACCGACCTTGTCATCATCTTTTTAGTCAAACCCTACAATCAGAAAGAGCTGCTGTATGAGACGCGGGAAGAGACGCTTGAGTTCTTTATCACCCACTTTTTGCCGAAGAATCGTGTCATCATCGTCCCTCTTGAAAGTTCTTATATCTTCGCGGGCTATAATGAAGTCCTTATCGATGCCATTGTGGCGACGAACTACGGATGTAACAGTCTGACTATCGGACAGAACCATGCAGGCGTCGGTATGTATTATGACCAGAATGCCAACAAGTCCATTGTCGATAAACTCGTCGGGATCAATATCGATATCAACATCGCTGCTGAATATGTCTACTGTAATGTCTGTAAGACTCTGGTCTCTACACAGACCTGTCCGCATGGTCAGCATCATCACATCTCCTACCATTCCGAGTCCATCATGGAACTCTTGAAGCTCGGGCTTCTTCCGCCTGCGGTATTGATGCGTAAAGAGGTCTCGGCCATGATACTTTCAAAGCTCTTTCCCGACAGGTTTAAGAACCTTGAGAAGCTCTATTATGATATCTTGCCTATCACCGGTCTTCTTGAAGAGCACAGCGAAAAAGACTTCTATCTTGAGCTGATGAAGTTATATCAGACCACCTCACTAACATAATTAAGGACTACAATGAATTGGTTTTTACTCACCGTCGGCTATAGCGGCATGTCACCCAAGGCTCCAGGGACCGTAGGTTCTGCTGTCGCTTTGCTCCTTGGTATCGCTATCTTGACCTATCTTGATGCGACAACACTTTTTTTGGGCGCACTTTTGGCGACTGTAGCAGGCTACAAACTTGTCAATGATTATGAAGCCGCAGGCGGCATACATGATAACAAACATATTGTCATAGACGAACTTGCAGGCATGTGGATAAGTCTTTCGATCGCTATTGTTCCGGCAACGACGATCCCTCTGGAAGCCTACTCAGACACTATGAGTCATTGGACACTATGGCTGGCTGTGGCACTGAGTTTCGCATTCTTTCGCTATTTTGACATTGCCAAGCCCTCTATCATAGGACGGCTTGACAGAGATGCAAAAGGCGGTATCGGTGTCATGGGTGATGATATCGTTGCAGGAGTTGCTGCCGGTGTCTTAAGCGCTCTTGTGATGAAACTTGTCTTCATTTATCTTGGAATGGAATAAAGACTTAGATGGCACGCCGCAGTAATAGCCGAAGCTCTCAAACAGGAGCAAAAAAGAGTGCGCAGAACCCTAATTCCAATTCTGCCAAGGCAAAAGCAAGGCACTCACAGGGAGCAGCCAAGAGTTCTACGGTAGAGATATATACAGCTTCCTTCTGTCCGCATTGCCAAGATGCCAAGATGTATATGAAGATAAACAATATCAAGTTCACCGAACATAATCTTGAGCGATCAAAAGGCGCGGAGAAAAAGTTTCTGGCTCTGGGTGGAAAGAAGATTCCGCTGATCCTTGTCAAAGGAAAGATCCTTCGTTCATGGAACCAGGAAGCCTTTGAAAAGGCCTACAAGTCCTGATATGCAAAAGACTTGTATTACACAATCCCGACACAATTACTTCTTATACTCCTCCAATCAAAAATCAGGAGTTATTCATGCAAAGTATTTATCTCATCGATCACAAGGGAAAATTCCGCGGCTCATTTGTCAGTATACGCGACGCTAAGAATTTTGCCCACCATTGCCATATCAACAACTATTGTTTGAAACGTATTGAGCGCTCAGGGGACTAAGATCGCTGCGCATTACTATACCAACGGTATTGATGTCATCTCTGTCCTTCATAAAGAGAAATCCGGCTATGTGATCAAGGACAGCAGCAAAAACACACGCCTGCTTCCGAGTCTCAAAGGTTACCGCCGCCTTGATGACAACAAAAGTATCAAAGAGTGGTATCAGGATTCCAAGAAATATATGAAAGAACACCCCCTTTCCGCCCTACTCACAAGTCTGGCCGTCTTTTTTGGGATGACTGATCTATAGCAACACAAAGTTTTGAAGTCACCTGGACATTGACTTTGTGCTCTTAAGCAAAAATCGATAAAATATCCCCACTACTACGAAGGGTTCTAAATGGGATATTTTTTAACGGTTGATGCCGGTACCGGAAGCGGACGCGCTATCATCTTTGACACGATGGGAAATCAGGTCGGAATTGCACAAGAAGAGTGGTCTCACCTGAGCGAACCCGGAGTCGCGAACTCCATGGGATTTGATACCAAGACCAACTGGACGATCATCTCCCGATGTATCCAAGGCGCTATCAAAGACGCCGGTATTGCTTCTGCTGATATCAAAGCAGTCACCGCTACGAGTATGCGCGAGGGCATCGTCCTCTATGACAAAGACAACAATGAACTCTTCGGTGTCGCCAATGTCGATGCCCGTGCCGACAAAGAAGTCAGCTACCTCAACACCACCTACCCCTCTTTTGAAAAAGAGTTCTATGCCATCAGCGGGCAAACCTTTGCCCTAGGTGCTCTTCCACGACTTCTTTGGGTAAAGAACAACAAGCCCTCTGTCTATGAGAGGACTGCCAATATCTCTATGATAAGCGACTGGGTATTGTCAAGACTTTCCAATGTCATCGCAACCGACCCCTCCAATGCAGGGACAACCGGTGTATTTTCTCTTAAGACACGCCTATGGGAGAAGACAATGGCGACTAAAGTCGGCCTGAAAGATGATATCTTCCCTCCGGTTTATGAGACAGGGACACAGATCGGCGAAGTGACTGCACAAGCAGCGAAAGAGACCGGACTGACTGCTGGCACTCCCGTCATCATGGGTGGCGGTGATGTCCAACTTGGCTCGGCCGGACTGGGCGTCGTAGAAAAAAATCAAGTCGCAATACTCGGCGGGACATTCTGGCAGCAGCTTGTCAATATGGATAAGCCTCTCACTCATCCTGACATGGACATACGCATCAATCCCCATGTCATCCAAGGCATCTCGCAGGCCGAAGGCATCTCCTTCTTTTCCGGTATGGTCATGCGCTGGTTCAGGGACGTCTTTTGCGAGAGTGAAGCCGCTGAAGCCAAAAAAAGAGGGATCGATCCCTATGTCTTGCTTGAAGAGCTTGCTTCAAAGGTACCTGCCGGTTCAAACGGGATCTTGCCGATATTTTCTGATGCAATGCATTACGGAAAATGGTATCACGCCGCGCCCTCATTTTTAAACCTTTCACTGGACACACAAAAGTCTTCCAAGGCGGTGATGTTCCGCTCTCTAGAAGAAAATGCAGCCATTGTCTCCATGTTAAACCTTAAATCTATATTCAAGTTTACAGGGGTTCAAACAGACAGCATCACCTTTGCCGGAGGCGCTTCAAAAGGTCCGCTATGGTCACAAATCCTGGCCGATGTCACCCAAAAAGAGATCCGCATCCCTCGTGTCAATGAAGCGACAGCCTTGGGCGGGGCCTTTGCCTGCGGTGTCGCTACGGGCGAATATGACTCTATAGCCCAGGCATCAAAGGCATTTATCCAGTGGGATAAGACGTATACACCTAATAAAGATAATGCGTCTGTATATCAAGAAGTGGCAGGAAGATGGCAAGAGGCCTATGCCTCATCACTTACACTTGTCGACAAGGGGATCACGACTTCCATGTGGAAAGCACCGGGATTATAGATTTAGCTATAATCCTGTCAATAATTAAATAACTAAGGACAATATCTATGACAATAACAAAACGAGTTACATTTATCGCAAAGCCGGACGGCATAGCAAAGATGAAAGAGCTTTTATCGGCTATGGTAAAACCGTCAAAAGCAGAAGATGGATGTCTGTTCTATGAGATCGTCCAGTATGAAAACAAACCGGAAAAGTTCATGGCAATCGAGACATGGAGAGACGAGGTTGCACTTGACGGGCACAAAGCATCAGAACACTACAAGATATACAAATCTTCTTATGAGCCATACTGCTTAGACAAATATACAGACGAGTTAGAGGTCTTAGGTTAAACACCTAAGATCATTTATGCCCGTGTCCGCTTCCACCTGAACGGGCGACAAGGTCTTCCATATATTCTCCGCCGATGTTATAAGCTTCGCCAAAACCGAACGTCGCTTCGCCGTAGTCTGTTGAAAGTTCATACAGATTAAAGTCCTGCATTCCCATCAGCATACTGACCATCTCCTCTGAGAACTTTTTCTTAAAGATGTTCATAACATCTTCAAACTTTCCCTCTTCTCTCGTTATCATTTGAGATGAGCACTGCAAAGAGACACGCTTGCGTGCAAATATCTGTTCTGTCTTGGACTCATCTTCGATAAACAGCAATGAGGCTTTTGGTACAGCCTGCAGGTTTCTTGCATGTTTGGCTACATTGCTGATGAAGATATAGAACTTATGCTCGTGGTGTACAAAAGGTGCATACGAACCGAAGGGCAGACCATTTTCATCCAGTGTACCCAGCACAGTACTTTGAAACGTTTTTATAAAATCTAACATAATTAATTTTCCTTTCTTACACTTCTGGCTAAAGCCCAATACTATAACTTGCCAAAGACAGGGTTCAAAGTATCTTTAACCAGCCTCAGTGCGACTTTTGCAAAATATCGTATGACATCGATAAGCGTAATATGGGCATAGACGATGAACATACGCTTTTTTCCCTCTTTATACCGCAAGTAATGGTCGCCAAACTCATTGACTATCTGCTCTTTATAATAAGGCATACCGGACTTTTCATAGCAGATATAGGGCCACTCGGACTCATTGTCTTCTACTACACAGGCTTCTTTGGACAGAGGCAGATCAGGCGGGAAATCCACCTTGTTATAGGCTTTGGCATACTTCCATGTTGTCTCATCCGGCAGTTCTATCGATTTTTTTTCTTGATCAAACCTATAGGGGTTTGGGTAGATATGCGTGGAGTTCTTACTGAAGAACCCGAGTATTCTCAGGTTTGGCGTCGTGAAGATCATCTCTATATCAAATGACCTCTGCCTTAAAAGATTGTCTATATAGGCATAAGAAAACAGTATCTGGCTCATTCGTCCGAGAAGACCGATGGACTGGTACTGCGGTACGACACCGTCGGTCTTAAAGTTATAAAAAGTCTTTCCCTCAAGTCTTATCTTATGCACGGTTGCGATTCCGATAAGACGATCCATCTTTCGAACAAGCAAGATCCACTTCGAGTCTAGCAGAGAATGATCCAAGAACTCATCTCCGAAGTCTTTCCAGTTGCTGATAAAAAAGTCCCTCACCTCATTTTTGACCAGAGTTTTCCTACTGCTCTGAGCCTCAGCCAGATCACTAATGACCTCGATGTCAAAATAGTGATGCTGATTCTCTTTGTAAAGATGGAATGTTCTTTTTCGACTTCGACTGCTCAAATTACACTACCTTAGCTAAGTTTGCTTTCTCTATAAAAAAAGAAGATCATTTTTTACGTAGTTTTACTAAAGAAACTACTTACGCAGTTTTGCCTGCTCCAGTTCCCAGTATTCCATGTCAAAGATATCTTTGGGACTTAGGCTCTTCCATCCGCCGAGGTTCTGCGCCAGCGTCATCGCGTGGATAGTATGGGAGACGATGTCGAAGATGATACCTGCTTCTTTTTCATCCTTCCCGAAGGCCACAAAGCCCACTCCTTTGATGATAGCATAACGCGGGGCAAGATCTAGCATTATCTCGTCTTTGGCATGCGCTTTGAAATATTTTTTATAGCGTGAGACAAAGGCATCAAGACCCTTTTTGATATTATCGCAGATGAGTGCAGGAAAAGGTTTGGTACGGATGACATGTTCCGGTGTCAAAGGGCCGTTTTGAAAGATCTCATCCAGGTTCTCAAAATTTGAAAAGTTTGCCGCTTCGATGCTTGAGCCGAACTTCATCACGATCTCGCAGCCTCTCAAGGCTTCTACCTCTTGTCTCAATTCATTGGTAAAGGACTCATCCAGCTGACAAGAGCTCTTTGAAAAGCTTAGTACCGGTTTGACATTCGATTTAAGATACTCTTCTGCTTTGGAGACAATGGCTATCATCTTCTCATACGCGGTCTTCGCATCATCATCAAAGGAGAAGACCCCGTGATTGAGAAGTATCATCCCGTCCAATCTCTTCCAGTCGATATCTTTTGTCTGCTCATAGATCTTCTTGGCCAAAATAAAGCCCGGCATCACATAGTCAATAATGAGCATATTCGGTCCGTACAGCTCTTGAAGACGCTTTTTGCCATCGGGTGTGTTGGAGATAGTCACGACCGCATCCGCATGGGTATGATCCACGAACTTAAAAGGAATGATGGCATGCAAGATGGCTTCGATAGACGGATTTGGAGAGCTTTTGTCTTCCAGTGCTTCACGCTGCTGTGAAACCATGTCCGTGTCAGAGAGATGCTCTAGTTTTGCCATCTCAATCAGTGTATGGAGGTCAACACCCGGAAAACCCGCTTCTTCAATAGTGTCAAGATTCCAGCCACTTCCTTTGACATAGAGTTTATCCTCTATCTTCACCGAGGTATTTCCCCCGCCGTGAAGGACAAGGTCCATATCCCGGCCTAAAAGCTGAGATGTGTATACTCTCATACCCAGATCAGAGCTGATCTTTTGTGCTTCACTGTCATTAAAAGTTGATTTCATTGTGCATCCTAATTCTTAGTGAAGAATAGTAGCATATTTTAGAAGGGGGTATTGCCCAATCCTTATAAAGGGAGTGGGCTTTACAAAAGAGAGATCAGGCTTTGGCAGATGTTCCTGCTTCTGCATAAAGTTCCTGCTCGCGGGCAATAAGGATATCTGCCAAAAAGAAATATGCTTCTTTCCATGCGTTCAGTACATCTTCTGTCGCAGCTTCACCCAAGACATCTTTGATAGCACCCAGGATCGAGACCCCTACCATTGGATAATGTTCAGGCTTTACATTCGTACGCACATGCGCTGCTGTCATCTTTTCAACAGCTTTGGAAAGTGCTCCAAGGTTGTCAATATTAGCAGCATAGGCACTGACGGCGCCTGCCAGTTTTTTGTGCTGCTCAGGATCGGCATCTTTGAAAAGTTCTTTGACTTCCGGATGCGCTGCAAAAAGTATTTCATACATACGCGTTGTGATCTTCTCTGCATTGGCAGCTACCGCAGGCGCTGTTGCTTTTACTATTTCGATTGTTGTTTGTGATAATGACATTTGGGTTCCTTTTTTTAATTACGATAGAATCGTAGCATTAAATTTATTAATTACGATTTAATAGTAGTAAATAAATATCATTATTCCGGGGTATTGTATTCCCGGTCACCTGCATCCCCCAGTCCCGGGATGATAAACTTGTTTTGATTGAGTCTTGCATCGATCTGAGCTATATAGATATCCGTATCGGGATGTTCTTTCCTCACAGCTTCGACACCTTCAGGCGCACCGATGACATTCAGACAGATGATCTTCTTTGCTCCTTTGCTCTTTACGATAGCCAGAGCATCGCACAAAGAGCCCCCTGTCGCAAGCATCACATCCACCACGATCACAGTCTTGTTTTCGCAGACCGGCAACCGGTCGTAATAAAGCCTGCTTTTGTGTGTCTTCTCATCGCGTTTCATCGCCAGAAATCCGCCGGTTATACGAGGCAGTGTCTCCATGACCGATTCCAGCATCGGCATAGCGGCACGTAGGACAGCTACAACAACAAAAGAGGCTTCATCCAGGACTTCATAGGACTCCGTACCGTTCCATGTCTGTACGGTCTGAGAAGAGAGGTCTGCGTCCTGCAAAGACTCATATAAAAGTATCTTAGTGATCTCTTTGACCGTATGGCGAAATCTCAATGCATCTGTCTTACTCTCTCTTAGGGAGGATATCAATGTCTTAACCACAGGATTGGAAAGTTCTCTTAGCATAATCAGTTCTCCGATGAATATATAAACAGATACATTCTAGCATTTTAAACTAAGTACTGTACAATAGCACTCATGGAAAATATTATACTTTTGGGTTTTGCCCTATTCTTTATAGCTCTTATGTCAATGCATATCTACTTCACAAATGCCTTCTTCACTCAACTTAAAAAGGAACATTCAGATGTTTGGAAAAGTTTGGGAGAGCCTAGATGGAGGATCCATTTCGGAGATGACAGTTTTAGGAATGCGATGCAATATATCCGTCAAAAAAAGTTTTCTGATCTTCAGGATACGCGACTTGATGTCTTGTTTGAGAAAATAAAGCGAGTTGAGAACACCGCACTTGCTACGGCTGTAGTCATCGTTTCGGCAACGATCGTCGATATAATTCAAGGATAAGAGATGGAAATACTTGCCGACGACGGGCTAAAGGTCTTTATACTCATCGCAGTCGCTATTGCGATGTTCGTCATACTCAAACTGCCAAAGAAAAAGTGATCTCCTTTTTCGGGGAATTCTGACTGCTATTTTTTCTTAGCTGCACAGGCTTTTTTGATCGCCTTCTTTGCAATTTTTCTTGCCTTCGACTTTTTAGAAACTTTTTTCTTGACGATCTTGGCGATCGCCTTCTTGATCGCTTTTTTAGCCGTACTTTTTTTGGCTGTCTTCTTGACCAGCTTTTTGACTGCTTTTTTCTTTAATACTTTTGTCATTATTCGTCCTTTGATTGGTTAACCCTGATCATTCTACCTTAGGACTCTTAAAGGACACGAAAAAAAGCCTTTTTAGGACGCGTTCTTAGAAAAGTACCGGATCAAGGTCTTCAGAAGGATTGAACTCTTCAAAGTCTTCGATCATGCGGTCAAACATCTTTTTTGTCTTCTCGGCTCTTGCCGTGAAGTCGTCAAAGATATATTTTGATGAAGGAAAGGCTTCACCCAGCTCCTGATAGATCGCCAAACGTCCGTTGATGTGTTTGCTGAACTCGCCAAACGCAAGACGCAGGAACTCTTTTGTCGTTGTATGACGCATCAGTGACTTTATCATACGTTTACGCTCTTTGATCGGCAATGATTCCTCGATCGCTTCTGCGACACGCTTGATATCAAGACGGGAGAGATAGACACCGGAATGTGCAGGTCCTAAAAGTTTATCAGCAAGTTCATCGACAAATGCCGGTGCTTCTTCGTCTTCGTTCTCATCTGCTTCGATCTGCTTTTGTTCCTCAGTGACACAACGTTCCGTTACAAACTTGTCAAACTCTGCTTTTAAATCATCCAGGTTATTAAAATCTTTCATCTATTGTCCTTTTCTTAAAATAATGTATACGATAAAGAAGCTTTCACTCCTTTATTGAATCCTGCTACTTTGCATTTATCCAAATATCATAGTTTACACGAGCAAGTACTTTTGAGTACGCCTCATTGTCTAAAAAATCGGCCTTGTATGCAGCCGCATAGTCGCCTAGATTACTCTCGCGTTTAAGATCGATCAGAAGCGTGTCTTTATTGATCTTGCTTAGCTTTGGCAGACTCGGGCTGGCATTGATAAAACCGTCAAAACGGGACAGATCGATCTCTTGGTTCTCGATCGCTCTGTCAATATCGACGTTAATACCTTCAAGCTCTTTTGCATGGGCTTGGATCAGTTCCATACAGGATTCGACCCTGTCATTGAAAAAGACCACCTCTTTGACTCCGCTCTCTAGCAGGTGCAGGACAACAGACTTGGCCAGTTTTCCCGAACCGAGTATAGCGACCGTAGTGACACCATTTTCCTTAAGTGCAGCAGAAATAGCACGCCCGGATGCGACCTCTCCGTAAAGTTCACCCTTCTTGACGATGATCGTATCACAAAAGCCGCAGTCTCTTACTTCGTCGCTTTGGTATTGCAGCTGCTCTACAACACCTTCTACATACTCCGAACCCAGGGCGACTCCGTTAAGCTTAGCCTCTCTCAGACCCGCTACAGTAAAGTAGATGTCGTCGGGACGTATGTTCATAGGAATACACATCGCATTATCGCCATTTTCTTTGAAATAACGGTTAATAGTGATCGCAAAACGGTTTTGCTGGGCATATTCTGCGAGAAAACCGAACAGGAGCGATTGTGTATCGATCTCATTGGCATCGTTCATCGGTGCGCTTAGATTTGTACTCATTTTATATTCCCCATAATTCTTTTGCTTCTTCTTCTTCAAGTTTGCATCTGTGGCAGATGACTTCTCCGCCGCGATAGGTAAAGTAAGTGTCACATTCATGGCACCGTCTGATGGTGAACTTTACCAGACTCTTCACTTCAGGTTCAAAGAACTGTTTCAGATCAAAGGTGTCTGCCAAAGTGATAGAGTCAGGTTCACACACATCATGACAAAGATGGCATTTGACACACAAGAAGGGGTCAAACTCGATCTTTGAGTTCTTCATATCTGAGGTCAGTGCTGCCGTTGGACAGATGCGATAACACATCTGACAGGCCGTACATGTCGCTTCATCAAGGTTTTTCATACTGGTGAAGCTGAGTTCATTCGCATCGATCACATGATATTGAGAGGGCTTTGGTGCACGCTTCAAAGCCGTAAAGAATATCTTGCGCTTATCCGGTACGACCTTTTGTTTCAGACGCGAGATGTCTTCCGTAAAGACTTCGTGCCTGAGTTCTTCGTCCGATTCGACTTCAACACGACGCTCAAAGTCATGCTTTGCCTTTGCGACATTTTGTATATTGATGTTTTTGAAAAAACCGCGTCTGTCATCATTCACGATAATATCATCTGCCTGATAAGCGATATTCTCACTCTTTATAGAGTTCGCAGATTCGATCGCTTCCAGAACGAAGTTTGCTTCTTCAATATTGGCATCGATCTTCGGCTTCATCTTCTCAGCTATGCTACAGCCTGCACAATGTCCTGTATCACAGACGACATCTTCTTTCAAAAGCGCCAGCGAGATAAGATGCTCGACAGAAAGTGCCCCTATGCAGGGAACGTTTTTCTTGCACGAGATCAAGGTCTCTTCGCTCTGCGCAAACTCAAAAAAGAAATTTGTCTGATTAAAGTCATCCAAAGCAAAAGCTTCCGTTGGACAGGAAGAGACACAGCCGCCGCATCCGACGCACTGGCTCATATTAAAAGAAGGAAGATGATTGTCGACTGAGATGATCTCTACAGGACATATCTCGACACAGTGTGTACACTCAGAAAATTTTGCAAGAGCCCGTACACACTTTGTAGGATCTAAGGTCAAACCTGCCATGAATACTCTACTATGCCGCTTCAGTACTTAGATATTCATTGTCAGCAAGAATAAACTCCAATGCCATCTCTGCCGCATCATAATAAATAGGCGTGCGAGCCTCATACTTGACGT
>JBFEIF010000052.1:0-16200 GCA_041553795.1 Sulfurimonadaceae bacterium | reverse complement strand
TAGAGAGGGGGAAACGCCTGGTCCCATTCCGAACCCAGAAGCTAAGCCCCTCTTCGCTGATAATACTGCACCTTTCAGGTGTGGAAACGTAGGTCGCCGCCTGGACTTTCTTACAATAACAATCCCCACTTACTTTTCTCTTAATATGATCTAAAACCTAACTAATTCAATCTACTTGCTATAATGCTATTTAAAATTATAATGCGATGGATAAAATAATAATGGAAATCAATATTGTAAAGACATTAACGTGTACCTCCTGGAGGGACAAGCTTGCAGAAGAAATCAATAAAGACTATTTTATCTCATTAGCTGAATTCATTGATAATGAAAAAAAATCTTATGCCATCTATCCGTCAGAGGACAAGGTCTTTAATGCGTTTAATTCTACACCCTTCGAGAAAATAAAAGTTGTTGTTTTAGGTCAGGACCCTTATCATGGAACAGGGCAGGCCCATGGTCTTGCTTTTTCCGTTCAAGCTGATATCCCTTTTCCTCCCTCTCTTCGTAATGTTTTTCAAGAATATGCTACAGATCTAGGTTATAGTATTCCTTCATGCGGAGATCTTACTAAATGGGCACATGAAGGTGTCTTTTTGTTAAATACTGTACTTACTGTCCGAGCCAATGAACCTCACTCCCACAAGGATAAAGGTTGGGAAGTCTTCACAGACAAAGTAATTCAAATCATAAGTGAGAAAAAAGAGCATGTTGTTTTTATCCTATGGGGTAAGCCTGCACAGTCCAAAGTGAAATTGATTGATCCGTCCAAACACCTTATCTTAAATGCGCCGCATCCTTCACCGTTATCTTCATACAGAGGATTTTTCGGTTCGCAGCCTTTTAGCAAGACGAACGCTTATCTCAGGGAACATGGAATCAAAGAGATTGATTGGATGCTTGAATAAACATGATTTGCTTGAATAGTTAAACCTTCTTTATAGTTCTCTTTGTTATAATTCCATCATTAATTTTCCAAAAAGGCCCTGTTAATGCGCGGATATAAGATTTTTGCTGGTTCGTCTAGTGTTGAGTTTGCTAAAGAAGTATGTCAATCTTTGGATGTTCCTTTATCTAAAGCTGAGATCAAACGTTTCAGTGACGGTGAGATCTCTGTTCAGATTTCTGAAAGTGTCCGTGGACGTGACGTATTTATTATCCAGTCAACGGGTGCTCCCTCTAATGACAACCTAATGGAACTTCTTATTATGACAGATGCACTTCGTCGTTCATCTGCGAGTTCAATCACGGCAGTTGTCCCGTATTTCGGTTATGCACGTCAAGATAGAAAAGCTGCTCCACGTGTTCCGATCACAGCACGTCTTGTAGCTGATCTTTATGAAAAAGCCGGGATCGACCGTGTTGTGACTATTGACCTTCATGCAGGACAGATCCAAGGATTTTTTGACATTCCGGTTGACAACCTTTATGGGTCGATTATTTTTCAAGAATATGTTGAGTCAAAAAACCTTAAAAACCCTGTGATCGCTTCACCAGATATCGGCGGAGTCGCGCGGGCTCGTTATTTTGCTGAAAAGCTTGGTCTTGATATGGTTATCGTTGATAAGCGTAGAGAAAAAGCCAATGAAGCTGAAGTCATGAACATCATCGGTGATGTCAAAGGCAAAGATGTTATCATGATCGATGACATGGTCGATACGGCTGGTACTATGGTCAAAGGTGCTGCCGCGCTTAAGGCAAACGGAGCCACCTCTGTTATGGCCTGTGCAACGCATGGTGTCCTTTCTGGCAAAGCCTATGAAAACCTTAAGAGCGATGCCTTGGATGAACTTGTCATCTCTAATTCTTTGGTCACAAGACCTATGGACAAGATCAAGGTATTGACAGTCGCACCGTTGTTTGGTGAAGTGATCCGACGTGTATATCATAATGAGAGTGTTAACTCACTTTTCGCATAAGGCATACTTTTTTGAAAAATATTAGAAACTTTTCTATTATCGCACATATTGATCACGGTAAATCGACTCTTGCCGATCGTATTATCCAAGAGTGTGGTTCCGTCAGTGAACGTGAGCTGGGTAAACAGATGATGGATACCATGGACATCGAACAAGAGCGTGGTATAACGATTAAGGCTCAGTCAGTCCGTCTTAACTATGTAAAAGACGGCCAGCCTTACATCCTAAACCTTATTGACACTCCGGGCCATGTCGATTTTTCGTATGAGGTCAGTAAATCTCTTGCCTCTTCCGATGGTGCTTTGCTTATTGTCGATGCTGCCCAAGGCGTTGAAGCGCAGACAATCGCAAATGTCTATATGGCAATGGAAAACGATCTTGAACTTATCCCTGTGATCAATAAGATAGATCTACCTGCTGCGGAACCTGAACGTGTTGCTGAAGAGATCGAAAGCAGTATCGGGATCGATGCGACTGATGCTCTTTTAGTCTCGGCAAAGTCGGGTATCGGCATCCGTGAGCTTCTTGATGCTATTGTCGACAGGATTCCAGCTCCAACGGGTGATCCTGATGCAACTACGAAAGCTATTATTTATGACTCCTGGTTTGACCCTTACCTCGGTGCTTTGGCACTTGTGCGTGTATTTGACGGAAGTATTAAAAAAGGCCAGAACCTTAAGCTTATGAGCAATAATGAACAGCATCAGGTCCTTGAACTGATGTATCCGCATCCGCTTAGACGTCAGAATACTAAAAGTATTGAAGCGGGAGAGATCGGAATTGTTGTCATGGGTCTGAAAGAGATCGGTATTATCAATGTGGGTGATACCATGACAGATGCTGCCAACCCGGCGGCCGAGCCAGTCGGTACGTATGAACCGGCCAAACCTTTTGTCTTTGCAGGACTTTATCCGATTGATACGGATGAGTTTGAAGACCTTCGAGATGCTCTTGACAAGTTAAAGCTGAATGATTCTTCGCTTTCGTATGAGCCTGAGACTTCTGTCGCACTTGGCTTTGGTTTTCGGGTCGGATTCCTTGGAATGCTTCATATGGAAGTCATCAAAGAGCGTTTGGAAAGAGAATACAATCTTGACCTGATAGCAACAGCTCCTTCGGTTGTCTACCATGTGTTTATGAACAACGGTGAGATGATAGAGGTGCAAAACCCTTCCGAGCTTCCGGAAGTAAATCATATCGAGCATATTGAAGAACCTTATGTTAAAGCAACGGTCATCACTCCGTCAGAATATCTTGGAAATGTCATGAACCTGCTGACGGGCAGACGCGGCGTCCAGGAGAAGATGGACTATTTGAATGAAAACAGGGTTTTGCTTGAATATTCTGTCCCTATGAATGAGATTGTCGTCGGTTTTTATGACACTTTGAAGTCTATATCAAAGGGCTACGCCAGTTTTGATTATGACCCAACTGAGTTCAAAACGGGTGATCTTGTCAAACTTGATGTTCGTGTCGCGGGTGAAGTCGTGGATGCACTTTCAGTTATTGTCCCGCGAACAGCTGCTGATGCACGCGGAAGGGAACTGGTCAAGAATATGAAAGAGATCGTTCCTCGACAGCTTTTTGAAGTCGCTATTCAAGCTTCATTAGGTGCCCGTATTATTGCACGCGAGACCGTAAAGTCTATGGGCAAGAATGTTACTGCGAAGTGTTACGGAGGGGACATTACCCGTAAACGAAAGCTCCTTGACAAGCAGAAAAAAGGTAAGAAGCGTATGAAGGCGATAGGGAAGGTACAGCTTCCGCAAGAAGCCTTCATGTCTGTCTTGAAGATGGACTAAAATGCGTTGCATGATATGCGAGTCTCTAAGTCTCAAGCATATCTGCAAGAGCTGCCAGAACGAATACCTTGTTCCCTCTTTCTATACCAGAAAGATACTCGGAAAGATCCCCGTCTACTCTTTTTACAAATACAAAGATATTGAACCTCTTCTTTTAACTAAACATACAGATCTGGGATATTATATTTATATGATATTGGCAGAAAACAGTTTTGGACTTTTTTCTCAAAACTTTGATTATGAGAAACTTGTCTGTTCACTCAGTATAGACGATCATGTCAAGAGCGGCTATTCGCATACTGCGATTTTAAACAAAGCACTCAAAAATAGCTCTATCAGACCCCGTTATTCCAGACTCCGAAGTAACAATACAATTGCCTATTCCGGGAAAGACTATCAGTTTAGACTATTGAACCCTCGTGATTTTATGGTCAAAGACTTTTCAGAAGAGGATGTCATCTTGGTTGATGATATTATCACAACAGGGCTTACGTTGACTCAGGCCGTGCAGGCTTTAGAATCAAAGGGAAAAAACATCCTCTTTTGTTTGACACTTGCTGATGCAGGACAGTAAGAAAAATTGGAAAAAAATCTGCAGATTTACTTTAGGTGAAGATACGTAACTGATAAAAACAAGCCAGCAGAGCAAAATCTATTGATAGTTTACAAATAAGTGGTAAAATATTTCTAAGGAAGTGAAATGGAATATTCGAATGAAGATCTAGAATCAGAATATGATACATCCTCTGAGGATGAAGTGGTCTTTTGGAATGCAGGTGCTGTCTACTTTGATGATGAGATAGTCGAATATCAGGGAAGACGGTATATGGCGTTACGTAAGACAAGTGCAGAAGTCCCAGGTCGCTGCAAGGCAGGGATATGGAAGGAACTGCATGAAGCAGAGAACTTTGAGTATGATGAAGACCTGAATCTTTATGAAGAAGCTCAGCCCGCGTTCGTCAGTGAGAAGAAAGCTGTATCAAATACTAAACAGACCTTGAGCCCGCAAAAACAAGTAATAAAAGAAGAGAGGACTAAGTCTGTCCAGCCGCAAAACTCGACTAAGCCGTCAGTCAAAAAGACACTAAAAGAACAGCAGGAAGAGCGCAAACAGAGCATGCCGCAACCGCAATCAGCCAAGGCAGGTAGCGAAGTGCATAATATTGAAAAGAAAATGACGCTTCCTCCTACTGATCAACAGATCGTTAATGATATCTTAAAAGATATCGGTTTTGAGAAGATCAAAGGTGAAAACTTAAACGAGCAGAGCATAATCAGTGATCTGAAGTTGGATGAGTACGCAGCATTTGTAAAAAGTAAAGTGTCAGATATCAAGCTGATATGGGGATCTAGCCATACAAATGTCATATCAAACAAAGGCAAAGTATTCCGTCCAAATGATTCCCAAGATGCTGCTGTCAACCTGAGTATTACCGTACAAAAAGGGCCAGCTTCAGCAACACGTTTTTTTACAGTCTGGGTAAAGGCGGAAGAAGAAGTGTATTCGGATACAGAGTGTGTTGAGATGGTCTGCAAGGCATTGAGCTTTGATCATATCAGAGGGAACAACAGCGACCAGAACCGGATTACTGCTGATCTTGGCCTTTTGACACATGGTTTGCATGATACTGAGATTTTCTGGGCATCAAGTGATCGCAGTCTTATGGATGAGACAGGACATCTTTATAAAGAGAGAATTAAAAGCAAGACGGAGATACGTTTGTTTGCTATTGTCGTCAAAGAAAAGGCAAAATGCCTTAAAAGCTTTAAACTTATCGTAGAGCTTTAAGCAAAAAAAGACACTTTGATAAGATATAATATTTAAATAAAAAATATAACTAAATGTAATCAAAATGTCACTTTTCTAACGAAAATCACTAAAGTGTCCTTAGCCAGATTAGTTGGGTCAAAAATTGTTCTTAATGTTACCGATACGGCTTGTTTGGGTCTATTGTTAATATATAATTCAAAATATCCGATATAATAGTTGACTTAAAGATTGTATATGTTATTTTAAGTTAAACATAATTTATAGATTTTTGGGACGGATATTTGGCATCAATTTTTAAATCAAATAAAGTGATCGGCCTCATTGATAAGAAAACAGGAAAGATAAAAGTTGAAGACAAGATCAGCATTATTCTGACGCCTTCTTATTATTGGGTCAAACGCGCTTTTTTGGAAGTCAAATTTACATCCGCAGCCCTTAAATATGCCCCCTCTATCTTTGAAGGTATGCTGCCAGCCGGCGACTATGCCTACTATGCCGTAAAGACAAAAAAAGAGTATATCTTTTTTGCTTATGACCCGGACCAGATAATTGCAAGTCTTAAGGCTAAGGGAATTCAAGCTGCACAGATAGCCGGGATATATTTCGCACAAAATGAGATGCTTGAGATCACTGCCCCTATCCAATGCAACAAAGAAGACGTCATCGTCGTTCAAAATGATACGGTTCTTCAGGTACGAAAATATTTGGTAGACGAGTCCACTGTAAAACGCAGTCTGGATGATATACAAGAGCTTTCCAAGCACAAGATAACCCTCCATAAAAGCAGTATTACCCATTCTATCAGAGAACTTGCCCCTGTATTGTCTGTTCTTGGCGCACTTATTGTCTTGTATACGGCACAGCTTTTTTTTACATACTCTCAGCAGCAGGAGTTAAAAGCGCAGTCTTCTGTCTTCAGTGAATATAATCTGCCGCCTACCTTTGTGCAGAACAGCTCTATAGAAAAGAAGTTGAAAAACAGTTTCACCTCGCAAAAGTCATTCAGACAGTTTGTGTATGCGATCTTACAGCTTCCTCTGTCTGAGCGCCAGTATATTGAGAATTTGAGTTATGAAAAAGAGCTGTTTACTGTCGTCTTCAAGATGGAAGAATATACACGAATGCAGGAGATCGAAGGTGAATTGAAAAAATCTTTGGGAAAACAGGTAAAGATAGTGATCGATAAGAACATAATGCAGGTGAAGATAAAATGATACGTACAATTCATCCTCTATATCTTCTTGGCCTGATGGCTGTCCTATTTTTTACCTTGATCTGGCAAAACACCAAAGTGGAAAGCGAGATCGCATATGATCGATCGGAACGGGCGAATGCAAGAGTGATGGCACAGCGTATCGTTGAACTTAAAAAGGTCATGAAGACAGTTGACAGAAGACAGATAGATCTCTTTTTGGATGGGGCCCTTTTCGCGGATGCTGAATTGACACATAGGGTCAAAGGCGAGCGCTATATCATCGATGCAAAACATATGGATGCGCGCCAGCTGCAATCATTCTTAAACCGTATCCTTAACATGAGTGTCAATATTGTACAGCTTAAAGTGCAGAGAAAAGACGAGAAGTATACAAGCATGTACATGGAGATAAGCCTATGAAAAAGATCCTGAAATCTTTTATGTACTTGCTTATATTGATCGCATTGGTGATCTTTTTTCTGCCAAAGACAAACCTTTATTATGCAGCTGAAATACTGATGAAAGAGAATCATCTCTTTATCTCAGATGAACTTGTCTTAGATAAAGGCTATGCTTTGGAGTTGAAGAACAGCAAGCTGCTTTTTGATAATCTGGATCTGGCCGAGGTAGAGAGTATTGAATTGTCCCCGTGGATATTTTATAATACACTTAGGCTTGAGAACATCCGTATCAATGAAGGCTTTTCAGACTTTTTGCCGGCAGAGATTCGAAGTGTCAGTGTGCAACACCTTGTCTATAACCCCTTGAAACTGATACTTAGAGGCGACAGCGATGACAGCTTCTTTTTTGGAGATGTGGACCTGTTGGAAAGAGTCCTTGTGATCCATCTGCGTCTGGGTACTCAAAGTGAGAAAAAATACAGTAACCTTTTAGGAAGACTGAACAAGGAAGAAGGAGGTTATATTTAAGAATATAGATTTTAACCGCGCTTTTTTTCTGCGTTATCTGGTGCAGTTTCTGATCATGGTCTTTATCGCCAAACTGATCAGTCTGGCTGTATGGTTCTTTCTTCCTAAAGAAGGGGTCCAAAGCAGTCTTAAATCAGAATTTTTGATGCCGTACATGCGTTATAATATTGACGATTTCAGACTGAAAGCATCTGAGAACAAGATCATTGACGGTGCAAACTCTCTTTCCATAGATTCCATCGTCTTAAAAGCGATCTATCTGATGGGCGAGGAAAGTATAATAGTCGTCGCGCCAAAGAGCAGTATTGACAAGAGTAAGACGATCTCCATAGGCGAGATCTTTGAAGGTTATGAACTCAAAAAGGTCTTTGAAGACTATGTTGTGTTTGAGAGAAACTACAAACCGTATAGACTCTATATTGCCAAATCTAAGACAGCTTCGCGTTGGGCAAATGTGGAAAAGACGACAGGTCCTGCTGAAGATGAACCTCTACGCCGTATTGCTTCGGCTGAAGTGAAAAAGGCGATAGCGAATCCGACGAACATTTGGAAAAACATCGGTCTTAACCCTCATTTTTCAAATGGCAAACAAGATGGTTTTAAGGTCAGCTTTGTGCGTAACGGTACGATCTTTGAAGCACTTGGTCTGAAAGTAGGGGATGTGATCCAATCGGTTAACAACAAAGCACTGCAGAACAATGCGCAGGCATTCAGTGCCTACCAAGAATTTAAAGATGCAAAGGCATTAAAATTGACTGTTTTACGCGGCAATACAACATTGGAGTTAGAATATGAAGTCTTTTAGAGAAATATCTGTTGTGCAAGGCCTTAGTGCTGCTTTGAAAATATGTTTGATAATACTTATGCTGGGGACAGCTGCTTACAGCAAACCCAATACCGATGAAGAAGTCTCTATCAATTTTAAAGATCTGAGCATCAATGAGTTTGTTGACCTGATGTCAAAGATCTTGAAAAAAAATATTCTTTTGACACAGCCTTTGGCAGGTAAGGTAGAGTTTTATTCTGCGGCACCCGTCAAAAAGTCAGACATCACAAACATCTTTATCTCTATTTTGGAATCTAAGGGGTTTACCCTTGTCGAGAACGGCGAGTTTTTGGAGATCGTCCGAAGCGCAGAAGCTTCCAAATATAATCTCAAAGTAATCGGTACCTATGCCAATACAGGTGATCATCAGACGATGATCACCCAGCCTATCCAGATCAAAGGCGAGAACGTGGACCAGGTTGCCGCGAAGATCCGTCACCTTATCTCCAAGTCAGCCAAACTGGTGACGCTCAAAGAGAGCGGGGTGATGCTCTTAAGCGACTATCCAAGAAATGTTGAGACAGTCAAGAAAGTCGTCAACGAAATCCAGCGTCAACGCAGTTTTGAAGTCAAGATCGTTGCTATTAAAAACGCAAAGATCACAACGGTATTTCAAGAGATATCAGAGATATCAAAGACGATCTTTAATCAGACGGTCCCGAGCGAAGTCGTCAATGTCATGCAAAACACAGACCTGAACTCGCTTGTATTGATTGGGAAAGAAAGCAATATCAAGAAACTTGAAAACTATATCAAGCGTCTGGACTCTGACAATCAGAGCAATTCTGAAGGGGTGGAAATAATCGGTCTCAAGAATTCCAGTGCGGCTAATGTCATGAAAACGCTTGATCAGATCATCGCTAAAAAGACCTATGCTGATCCCGCGTTGAAGCCGGACATCTCTTTAAACGAAGAGATCAACTCTATAATCCTCATTGGCCCGGAAGTCTCTGTGAAGTCTTTGGTCAAAGTTATTGAGGTGCTTGACAGGGAGAAGTTTCAGGTCTATGTCAAAGCACGGATCATGGACTTCAGTAACAAAGACACTGAAAAGCTGGGCATCAAATACGGACTTGAAGGCGGTGTGGCAAACTCAAGCGGTCTGTATACGATGGCTGCGAACTTTGGAGGGCCGTCTATAGCCGTCGGTGATACTATCGGTGCGAAGCTTGCTGACAGTCTGGGCAGTGTTGACAAAGGCCTTGCTATCGGAGCAACTCTGGATTTTTTACAGACGAACGGCGTTTCCAAGACGATATCCGAACCCTCTATCTTATGCGTCAATAATATAGAATCTTCTATCTATGTGGGAAGTACACTCTCTTTTCAGACAGGGACATTGACCAATGCATCTTCCGATACGACAGCTGCCGTATCAAGTTCCTTCAAGCGAGAAGATGTCGGTCTGACCCTAAAGGTCAAACCGCGGGTCTCTTCGAGCGAAAAAGTCACCCTGGAAGTGACTGCGATCTTGGAGAATGTCTCCGGTATTGATCCGAACAGCAAACAGCCTATTACGACGAAGCAGGAAGTGACGACGCAGATCATCTTGGCCCACGGGGAGACGATCATTATCGGAGGCCTCTCAAAGGACCAGACGCAGACGGTTGAGTCAAAGATCCCTCTATTAGGGGATATCCCGCTTTTGGGAGCCTTGTTTACCCATAATGAGGATACGGTTGACAACCAGTCTATGGCTATCGTCATAACACCTTATGTTGTGACAAACAGTGCCAGCCTTTCTACCCTTCAAGAGAATCTCGGGATCTTGGGAAAGCTTCAAGAACAGTATAACAGCGAGGTCTTTGAGAAGATAGAAAAGGCTGCACAGGATAGACTGCGCGGTAAGACTGAAGATGAAGAGCTTGATGAAAAATAAGTCAAAGGCAAGATCATGATATTACAGGAATTTTACCACGATACAAACTTGCCTATGGCAGAAGTCGAAGGTATTGACTTTGATATCGCACTGAAAAACCATCTGCTTTTTACGAAGATAGACGAAAACCTTGTCGTTGCTCTAAGCGAACACCGGTTGATCGAAAGTACGAACTATCTGAATAAACTGGATCTGGATGTCCAGGTTATAATCCTTGATGAGATCTCTTATGAAAGACTTTATAACAAGTATCTCGAGACCAAGACAGACCGGGAAATTGCTTCTATGAAAGATGAGAAGCATGATGATGATATTAATGAGGATGAACTTTCCCTTGAGGAGTTTCTGAGGACTTCGAGTGATATCCTGACATCAGAAGAGTCTGCTCCTATTATCAAATTTGTCAATGCACTTTTTTATCAGGCGGTCAAGAAAAAAGTCAGTGATATCCATATTGAGACCCATGAAAGCAAGGGAGAGGTTCGTTTCAGAAGTGACGGGGTACTCTATAAAAACGCCGATATGGACAGAAAGGTCATCGAACTTGTTATCAGCCGTATCAAAGTCGTCTCAAACCTCGATATCTCAGAAAAACGTCTTCCACAGGATGGGCGTACCCAGGTCCGTATTGCCGGTGAGAATGTGGATGTCCGTGTTTCCGTCTTGCCTACATTTTACGGTGAGCGTGTGGTCATGCGTATTTTGATGCAGGGAGACCAGATCCCGCCTCTTGTCGATCTTGGCTTCAACAAGCTGATGGTCAGCCGTTTTGAGAAAGTTCTACAGTCTTCGCATGGGATTATCCTTGTCACAGGTCCTACCGGTTCGGGTAAGACAACGACCCTTCACTCATTTTTACAATATGTCGCAAGTCCGGAAAAAAACATTATTACTGTTGAAGACCCGGTAGAATACAAGGCTGCCAATATTAACCAGATACAGGTCAACGAGAAGGTGGGTCTGACCTTTGCTTCGGCATTGCGTTCGATACTGCGTCAGGATCCCGATACGATCATGATAGGCGAGATACGTGATGAGGAGACAGCTCAGATCGCAGTCCGTGCGGCTTTGACCGGACACCTTGTCTTTTCCACACTTCATACCAATTCGGCAGCGGCCACATTGACACGTCTGTCTGACATGGGAATCGAGCCTTTCTTGATATCCTCATCTCTACTGGGGATACTCGCGCAGCGATTGGTCCGTAAACTCTGTCCTTCATGCAAGCAAGAAGATGAGACAGCCGAAACCTATCTAAGCGAATACGGTCTTCCTGCAAATTCGGTCATCTATAAACCTTTAGGGTGTGCGAAATGCGGATACAGCGGATACAGCGGGCGAGAGGCTATCGGGGAACTGCTCATCATGGATGATGGCCTGAGAGAACTTTTGAAGACGACGACGAATGAGATAGACATTCGAAAATACAGTGTGTCGGCAGGGCTGAAGACGATCCCAATGCAGTTAAAAGAGATAATACTAGCCGGGGACACCTCTTTGGATGAGGCGATCAGAATCGGGCTTCATGAAAGCACATAATTAGGACAGCAGCGTGAGAGCGAAAAATAAGTTGAGACAGAGAAATGCTTTTACGCTGATTGAAGTGATGGTCGCAGCCATACTGATCTCGGTTGTGGGACTTTCTCTTTTACAGATGCATCAAAACAGTGCAGATATGAGCTATAAGATGCAGGGTGAGTTTCAACACTCAGACTGGGTCCTTATGGCGGTGAATGAATCTCCGCTTGAAGAGGTGAAAAAAAGAACGCGCTTTGATACGCTGATGAAATCTTTTAACATTGACAAGCGTCCGATCCGCGAAGGGCTTAATAAGAAGGTAGAGGTCGGTGCGGATCTTGTCCAAAGGATCAATGCCTCTGATATGAGTAAAGAGGTCGCAGAAGAGAGCGGTGAGACCAAACCGCTTTTTGAAGGGTTCAGGCTTGAAGTCTACAAACAGAACATACAGATAGAAGATGAGACCTATTCTGTCTACAGGATGATCAAGCCGTGAGAAAAGCTTTTACACTGGTCGAATTGATGATATCGATCATCTTGCTGTCTCTGATAGTCAGTTTTCTGTACCAGTCTGTCGCCCAGCTTCAAAGCTCGAATCAGCAGTTTATAAAGCATACCGACTCTATACAAAAAAGAGAAGAGGTCCTTAAACTTCTGTACAATGACTTTATCAATGCGAACACTATCGACTGGTCTGAGAAAGAGAGAGACCTGGATGTGATAGCCATGCAAAGCAGCCATACTCTGCATGCCATGACACAGCCTTATCTGACATACAAGGTCTACCGGGATGAGAATACGCTGCGTCGTATAGAAAGTCCTCTAGAGAAGCTGGATGTCATCAACAACCTGTTTAGATTTGATGAGATCATAAAAGATGTCAAGCTTTTCAAAGTCTATGAGCAAAAGGGCCATTACCTTATCTATCTTCAGACGGAGGGAATGGATGATATCTATCTTGACATCATCCCACCTGCATTGAAAACAGCGAAGACAGCTGAACATGATAGTAATACTTCCCAAGATAGAAACTCTTCTGTAGGAAGCCAATCAGAAGATAACACTACGGTAGAAGGCTGATGATGCAAAACGTCACAAGATCGAAATACGCAAAGAAGAGAGAGAACCGAATGAGGTCTGCTTTCTCTCTTTTGGAACTGATGCTTGTAGTCGTTATCATCGGTATCGTCTATGCGATGGCTCTGTCGTCGTTCAAGCCGTCTGAGAAAAAAGAACTTGATGCCGTGACGATGAGAACACTGCCTAAGTATCTGCGTCAAAACTTTCCTCTTGCAGATGCCAAGATCGTCTGTTTCAGTCCTTGCGGGAAGTGCGGTGTCATGGCTGACGGCGAGTGGATGGAAGATGAACTTGAGCTCTTTCCTAATTCGGATGTCAAATCCTATACGCTCGATACGCAGGGATTCGCTACGGAAAAAGAGTTCGCCCCGCAGGACATGAACGATGCCTATAGAGAGGCCTGTTTTGTTTTGCATAAAGAGGCCAATGACGCTATATCACCGTTTGTCTTGCAGAGTGAGGGAAGTTTCTTGTATTATAGGGCAGGGTATGAAGAAGTAGAAGAATATGACTCTTTAACAGCTATCCAGAGTGAATATCAGAGGGTGGCAAACATAATAAGGGATGAACAGTGATTTTTAAATACAAGGGTTTTAACGACAAGGGCAGAAAAGAGAAGGGTACTATAGAAGCGGCATCCTTGGAAGATGTAAAGCTAAAACTTAAAGCGCGCGGTGTCCTTTATGAAAGTATCAGCGAAGAACGTCCCAATCTATTACAGAACTTTAAAAATAAGCGTGCAAAGGCAATACCGAACAAAGTGCTGATCAACCTTTCAAGAGAGATCGCTGCTTATGTCAGATCAGGCATGACCATCGTCAGTACAACAAAACTTTTAGGAAATCAGTATAAGGATGACAAGCGTACTTCACTCTTTCTCTCCTCGGTCGGTACCTTTCTTGACGAGGGAAAAAGCTTTTATTCGGCCTTGGACTCTCAAACCGTTTATTCTCTGCCGCATTTCTATAAACAGTCAATCAAAGTGGCCGAGGAACGCGGTGTCATGGATGATGTCCTCATCGAGTTGGCCCGTTTCATGAAGGAGCAGGAGCGCCTGAACAAAGAAGTCGGAGCGGCACTTTTCTATCCGGGTTTTATGATCCTTGTCGCCTTGGGGGCGATCAGTTTTATGTTCGCCGTAGTCGTCCCGCGGATCACGGATATCTTCAAGCAGATGAAACAGGAACTTCCTCCTATTACCGAAGCAGTCATCGGGATCGGTGATTTTATGGGTGCGAATTTTCAGATAATTGGGATACTTTTTGTCGCGTTTGTCGCAGGGTTTTCCTATCTGATGAAGAACATGCCTGCTTTTAAATATGGGGTTGACAGGATGACGCTGAAGATCCCGCTTTTTGGCGAGATAATCAAAAAGAGTGAGCTCGGACGTTTTTCCTACATGAACGCCCTTCTGATCCGTTCGGGTGTCCCTATGGTACAGTCCATCAACCTCTCTTCTCAGATACTGAAAAACTCTGTCATCTCGAGAATCTTGCAAAAGTCTGCGAAAAAGGTGGTTGAAGGTTCGCGTCTCTCGGTAGCACTTGCCCCGAACGAAGACATCGTCGGCATCAGTTTTATACAGTCTATCGTTCTGGGTGAAGAGACATCCAATGTGCCTAATGTCCTAAGCAATGTAGCCGAACTCTATTTTGAGGACAACAAAGACAAGATTGGTATCCTTCTGTCTTTGTTGGAACCGATGCTGATGCTCTTTGTCGGAGGTGTCATCGGGGCGATAGTCATCGCGATGCTGCTTCCTATCTTCTCGATGAACATTGGGTAACAAGAGATGAAAAACCGCTCCGCCATTGCTTTGATGCTGACACTTTTTATGCTTTTGGCGATGAGTGCAGCCCTCAGCATCACATTGGCACTGTTTCAAAAAAGTTTCAAGACCTATAACAGCAACAGCTTCCGCGTACAAAGTGCTGTCTTGATGCAGGATGCAGTGACCCTGATGCATGCGCTTTCAAAAGATATAGGGGAGTCTCCCGAAGCTTTTTCTCTTCTTGTGCAAAGTGCCGAGGAGCTTCCTCTTAAAGTAGGGAGTGTCGACTTTATCATCAAGATACGTCCCAAAGCTGCAAAGTTTAACATCAACCACTATATCCGTGAAAAGCATTATGAGAAGCTGTATGCCTATCTTTTGATCTATGAGATACAGCGTCCCGGATACATACTGGATATGATCGAAGATTCGCTTGACAAAGACAATGAAGAAAACCAGTACGGAAGCGAACGCGTCTTGTATGATCCCTTCTTTATACAAGGTGAGATAAAGGATTACGAACAGTTTTCGAAACTTCTTGAGACCTATGCGAAAGAGACCAAGGATATGAATATCTATAAGGTACCGTGGAAGGCATGGATGGACTTTGACAGCAAGTTTATCGACGAAGCCTATATTACCGTTGAACTGCAGGCTGTTTTAGATGCTCCCGGAGGCATTAGCAATGAGTTGGCTGACTTTGATGATGTGAAAGAGAACAAGTCGGAGCTGACCTGTGAAGTCTATCTTCGTCAGGAAGAGGCCGAAAGTATAGTGACTTTTGACTACAGTTTTGAGACCAAGCAGATCTCTAATTTTAAGGCTATTCTATAGAGCTGCTCCTGTGACTTTCTTCATTTTCTTTCTCTCTCTGGAGAGAGAAAGATAAATGAAGCAAAAGAAAGAGAGCTTGAAATAGCTTGTGTTTAAAAAAGTGCAAGGCCAAGCTCTATGTTTAAGTAAGAGACAGGGCTACGACAAATTCTTAGATTGAGATATATATATCTACACAATAACATTTAATAAGGTGGCAGTGTCAACAGACGGCTATCTACTATAGCACGACCGACTGTAAAGTGATACATGCTTTGAAACTGATTAGAGTCGAGTCCGAGAAGGTAGTGAAAACTGTCATCAAGATAACAGCCGATTCCTGTCGCCGAGATACCCAGGGCAGTCGCTTCGAGATAGAGCTGCTGGCCTATGGCTCCGCATTCCCAATATAGCTCTTTATAACGATGCGGACCGTATTGCTGTATCTGCTCTGAAAACTCACAGAGCATTCCCAAAGAAAAAGCTCCGTCTGCAGCGATGTCCTGGTTACAGGATATGCTCTTGGCGTGAGATCTGAAGTCAGCCTTTTCTAGGCAATAAAAATCTTCTCTTATTTCTTCCCATGAAAAGCTGTTTCGCATCAGACGCTTTAGAGCAGAAAGATGTTCTTTGTTTCGGATGAGGATATGCAGACCTCTCTCAAGAGCTTCGACCTCATGTACGAAGAAGACAAGGT
>JBFEIF010000051.1:0-16477 GCA_041553795.1 Sulfurimonadaceae bacterium | reverse complement strand
CATAATAATATAGTTTTGGAATCATACTTAATAGACCATTACAAAAGTGTTAATCAGAGGTGTGTTTTATGGGAGGGAAGACTCGGATAAAAGAAGGTATCCCAAAGAGATGGGACTCTTTGGGACAGGATATTATAGAAGTATAAAGACTATCTAGTCAGTTTATACGCTTTATCTTCGTTGATGATCGCATTTGTGTTCATCGCATCAAGGTGAAGACTGCCTTCGGCATGAGGGCTTACCAGATCACTGTTCGGGTTATAGATAACAGACTCTGAATATTCAGAAACATCGACTCTCCAAGAAGTGTCTGATGGAAGAAGTTCTTGGCCGTTTGTATCAAGCGCATTTGCCATCTTACCCCATTGGATCCAAGAGCCATCATACATACGTGTCGGATAACCAAGGATCGCAGCAGATGTAAACGTCAGTATAGAAGCTTTAGTCCCTGTACGGCAATAGACATAAGCAGTCTGACCTTTTTCATAGCCTGCACCGGCAAAGATTGATTCGATCTCAAAGATGTCTTTGAATGTATAAGAAGCATCTTTACCGTCTACAACACCGTCAAGATTGACATCGACACTGGCGTCAGCTGTATTGATCACATTTGTATAATAGATGTTCTGTGCGCTTTTGATATGACCGTCAAAGGCAGTATAACACTGTTCAGTCCCTGTTGCTCCACATACTTTGAACTCAGTCTTGGCCTTTTTAGTCCCGAAGTATTCTGCTTCGCTGCGTGCATCGATAATAATGGCATCTTGTGTACCGCCTGCAACAAGCTCCATCATGTCACCTGTAGTCGCTTGAAGGATAGTTCCGTCACGTTTGACTTCTGCGATAGTGTGTGTACCGTTCATAGTCGGAACAGACTGCTCTGCAGTAAACAGATCGTCTTGTGTCAAGCCCAGAGATTGAAGTTCTGTATTGATCTGAGGGTTCAGTACATGGGATGCCTGACCGCTTAGTACAGCGATGTTTTTTTGTTTGACTCCCCAATATGAAAGTGTGTACCACATTCTGATAGCACCGGCGTAGTAATCTCCGCTTGCTTCAGCGACTACAAGCAGAAACATATCATTCTTAGGATCGATGTTGTATGCCATAAAAGCTTCATCCATCTGAGCACCGGTAAAGACAGGTTTAGGGACATTGGAAACACCGTCATTTCTAAAATCACCTGTAGTTGTACAGCCTGCGGTACGGTCAAATGTAAAGGTGTCTACATCATTGTGTTTGATATAGTTATAATTCTCACCGGCAATATCACCCATCTGCATTACAAAGAGTTTTCCCTTGATGCCCGCAGGCTTGTTGTTCTGCCAGTCAGTGATCCATGCAGCAGCTTTTGAAGCCGTGACGATACCGTAGTTGTTTTGTGTATAATCATCATGGGAACGATTGGCTATATCAGCAGTGCTTAATACCTCAATACTTTTTGGACACGTTGTTACTTCATAGGAAGAAGCAGAAAGAGAAGTTACGGTTGCTAAGGTAGCAAGGAGTGTTATACACGTTTTGGATAAGTTCATTATGACCCTTTATATATTTTTAATTGTATATATCGATGTTCCCCAACAAGCGATATCTACATGTTATATGATTATTTAGATCCCTAAGTCTCAATAAATATTTTTTTTCGTTATTATAAATTATAATAAACGAGGCGTATGCTACAATATCGTGATATATTTTTCAAGAAATATTGTTGTAAATTAACAAATTTTAATAAGTGTGTTACAAAATGAAAAAACAAGATCAAATTGAAATGACATTCATCATATATCAGGTAAGATTAGAGGATAAAAAATCAAGGAACAAATACGAATGAACGTCTATGTGGACGGGGATGCCTTTCCCAATCTTTTAAAACCTATATTGGCACGCTCCATTCAAAGACTTTCCTTGCGGACCTTTGTCGTCTCCAATAAAAAGATCACGCTGGGTACTAAATCGGATCTGATCGAATATATCATCGTAGAGCAGGGTGCAGATGAAGCAGACCACAGGATTGTGGAAATGGTTCAGGAGGGCGATCTTGTCATCACGGCTGACATTCCCCTTGCCGACAGAGTCATCTCAAAGAAGGCTCATGCCATCGATCACCGAGGCGAGCTTTATTCGGTGGACAATATCAAACAGTATTTGGCTATGCGCAACCTGATGGAAGAGATCCGTGAAAGCGGCGAGATGACCCGTGGTCCTAAGGCTTTTTCCCAAAAAGATGCCCATTATTTTGCCAACCAGCTCAACAGTTTCCTGGCGAAACATTGTAAATAAAACAGAGTTATAAAAAACATTTATAGAACTTATGGTATAATTCCGGTAACTTCAGCATCCTCGGTCGATGACTGACTTCGTTTTTTTATAAAACAAACTCCCTTCAAACTAGACCGACCCAAGATACCTTGGAAGGTTTGATCCCAAAGATATACATATATGAAATTTACAGACTTAGGTTTAAATGAGCACATTTTGCGTGCTATTAAAGATCAGGGGTATGATACTCCAACACCCATTCAGGCACAGGCGATTCCTGTTGTCCTAGAGGGCAAAGACGTCCTTGCAGGCGCACAGACAGGTACTGGCAAGACTGCCGGTTTTACACTTCCTCTTTTACAGAGACTATCAACTTCTCCTAGACCAAAAGGCAAGCGCCCGGTACGTGCACTTGTGCTGACACCGACACGCGAACTCGCTTCTCAGGTCGCTGAGAGCGTTCGTGACTATGGTAAATACCTTCCGTTTAAATCGACGGTGATCTTCGGCGGTGTGAGCATCAATCCTCAGATACATACGCTGAAAAACGGTGTGGATATCGTTATCGGTACTCCAGGACGTCTTCTTGATCTGATGAATCAAAGAGCGCTTGACCTGAGAGAGGTCGAATACCTTATCCTGGATGAGGCAGACAGGATGCTTGACATGGGATTTATCCATGACATAAAAAAGATCCTGCAAGTCCTCCCGGCAAAACGTCAGACACTGCTCTTCTCGGCGACGTTTTCAAACGAGATCAAGAAACTTGCAGACGGTCTTTTAAAGTCTCCTGCACTTATCGAAGTCGCACGTACCAATGCTACAGCGGCCTCTATCGAACAGATCGTCTATCCTGTGGACAAGCTTCGTAAACGTGAGATGCTGACGCACCTTGTCAAAGAAAACAACTGGCAGCAGGTCCTTGTGTTTACACGGACAAAACACAGTGCTAACCGTCTAAGCGAACAGCTCGATAAAGACGGGATCACCTCCGCTGCGATCCATGGCAATAAAAGCCAAAATGCACGGACGAAAGCCTTGGCCCAGTTCAAAGAGGGAAAGGTGAGAGTCCTCGTCGCGACGGACATCGCCGCGCGCGGTATCGATATTGATCAGCTCTCACAGGTCGTCAATTACGAACTTCCGAACATCTCTGAAGACTATGTCCACCGAATCGGAAGAACAGGTCGTGCAGGCAATACGGGGCAGGCAGTCTCTTTGGTCTGTATCGATGAACATGAGTACCTCCGAAACATCGAGTCTCTTACGAAGAACAAGATCCCCAAGGTACAGATCAAAGGGTTTATACCTGATCCTACGATCAAGGCCGAACCTATCCAAAACGGAAGAGGCGGATCACGCGGCGGAAACTCAAAGCCAAGAACAGGCGGTTCCGGACGAGGTAATTCCGGCGGCGGAAGAAGCAATGAACAGCGTAAAAGAGGCGAGAACGCTAACGGAAACAGCAACCGTAAGCCAAGAGCGCGCGCAAGTCACAGAGACTAGGTCTTTATAGCTCTTTATCGGCCATTTTAGAAATATTGTTTCTGCCCTCATCTTTAGAGTGATATAGCAGGGTATCGGCCTTGCTGATGATAGAATCGACACTGTCACCGTCTTGAAACTCAACGACACCCATACTGATGGTCGTCGGTGATTCAAGACCAAAATCATTTTCTTCCACAAGACGCCGCATCCTGTCGGCTATCTCATAGGCTTTATCAAGGGCTGTCTCCGGCAAGATCACCATAAACTCTTCACCTCCAAAACGAAACAAAGTGTCGGTTTCCCTAAGCGTATTGGCTATCAATCGGCTGATTGTGACCAAGATCTCATCCCCTTTTTGATGTCCGTAGCTATCGTTGATATGCTTGAAGTAATCCAAATCAAACATGATAAGAGAAAAGGTACTGTGGTATCGGTAAAACCGTTTGACCTCTTCTTGTATCTTTTGCATGAAAAAGTATCGGTTATAGACTTGTGTCAGGCCGTCGATCGTCGCCAGTTTCTCAAGCAGTACGTTGGCTTCTTCGAGCTCTAATGTCCGCTCTTTGACCTTATCCTCAAGAGACTCGTTAAGCTTTTTGAGCGCAGTCGTACTGGTCTGTATTCTATCCTCATAAATAATAAACTGTTTTCTGATCCATCGGGAAATGATCAGTGAGACAATCAAGGAGATCAGTACCAGAAGCAGACCAAAAAACAGCATCTCTTTTCGGCTCTTATGTTTAATAATCGCCAGCCTCTTTTTTTCTGTCTCGATGAGTTCTGAGACATCACTTTTGAAAAAGCCTGCGCCTATCAACCAGTCTGTATCCGCGGTCGGCTTGAGATAAGAGATCTTCTGCTCGAACTCTTTTGAAACAGGATGCTGCCATTCATAGGAGATGAACTCCTCTCTCTTTTCTTTGAGGAGAGCTTTAAACAGGGGAAGGAATTCAGCCAAATGAGGGTGTTTTGAAACATGGATGTTCTGTCCTTCCAGGGAAGGGTCCAGGGGATGAAGCAGGATATCACCCTGATGGTTCATGATAAAGATATGCTCATTGTTCTGGCTGCTGATTGTAGATATCTTTTTGAGTAACATCCTGTCTGTCTTTTTTATGGCAGTATCGAGGTATTCTCCGGAACCAAAATACCAGTCATAGTGTCCAAAGGCGGTCACATAGGCAAGCTGTTCATACTGTCTGTTCGGGTCCTGCTCAGGCTTGGTAAAGGTGTCCCATAGAAAACCTTCACCCGTCGAACGGCACAGGGCGATTTCTTCTTTGATGATCTCTCTTCCTGTCGCATCTTTGAAGTCTATGATCGAGTGCCCTTCCAGATGGCGCAGATAATCGGGAGCCAGGTAGAAGACGCCGTTGAAATCCAGTATCCAGATAAAGCTTTCACCGTTATTCCATACAAGAGGCCGAATCGCATCGACAATGATCCTCTTAAGCTGCTGTTGTGAGAGTGAGGTGTGGTACTGGGTGTAAAGGTTAAGCGCGATCTTTTTTGCATCATCGACACGCTGTTTGATCCGTTCGTGAAGTTCTTGTTCGATCAGAGATTTTTCATAGCTGATAAGATCGCTTGTGCTGTTTACTTTTTCTAAAATACGTTTTTTGTTCTTTTCAATGATGGTCATTTCAAGTGTCTGAAGACTCTTCTTGAAATGCCTCTCTTCTGTCTGGAAAGAGCTTACAAGTAAAAATACAACCAGCGTCGGGATGATAAAGACCGGTCCCAAGATCAGAATACTAAAGATATTGCTTTTCGTTCTCATTAGTTAATTATAGTACGAAAAACCAATGTTTTACTTAAGAGTTTTCAGTTAGCTGAAGATGCTTGCTGTATAAGCAAACTTAAAATCAGTTCTTGTTAAGATATAATAATACTATAACTCAGTCTAGGTGTTTTTTAATGAATGATGATAACCTGTCTCAGCTTTTTGATCTGCTTGATACCCTGCCAAATCCGGTGACACTCAATGAACGCTCATATGATGAAAATGGTGAGCTCTTTGACAAGATAATCTATGTGAACAAAAGCTTTCTAAAGACGATAGGATACACGACGGAGGATATCCCTGATGACAGGGTATGGTTCTTAAAAGCGTATCCTCAGGAGCGTTATCAGCACTATATTGCGACTGAATGGTTTAAAGCCATTGCCAAAGCTAAAGAGGAAAATAGTGATTTGAAAGGTTTTCCGGCAAAGGTGCGGTGCAAAGATGGAGAAGACCGCTGGTTCAGCATTACTACGCAGATAGACCATCCTATCTCTGATAAGTACCGGACTATCATCTTGGTACAAACGGAGTCTCCAAGCGAGACGAAACTTGAACTGGATGAGAAATCTCTCAATCTGATCAATAAAAAGCTGTTATTGAGGACGATAATAGATACAGTTCCGATACGTATCTTTTGGAAGGACCGTGATGGTGTCTATCTTGGATGCAATCGGGCGTTTCTTGAAGATGCCGGACTCAAAAACGAGGATGAGATAATCGGTAAAACGGATTATGATATGATCTGGAAAGAAGATGCCGAGCGTTTCATAGCGGATGACAAACGCGTTATTGAGTCTGGCATCTCTGAGCTGAACTTCGTAGAACGCCAGCCACAGGCAGAAGGCAAGTACATCACGCTCTCTACTTCAAAGGTTCCCTTGAAAGGAAGTTCAGGGGAAACAATCGGTATCTTGGGTATATATCAGGACATCACGGAAGAACATGAGATGAAAGAGACCCTCAAGGAAAAAGAGAAGATGCTTCATTTTCAGTCCCGTCAGGCTGCTATGGGAGATATGATCGCAATGATCGCGCATCAATGGAGGCAGCCATTAAGCACGATCTCGGCAATTGCATGCAATATTCAGATACAGCAGGCTTTAGGGAGTGGTTCAGAAGAAAAATTAAAAGAACACTCTGCGGTTCTCCTGGACCAGACCCAATATCTTGCCCAAACGATCTCAGATTTCAGGAATTTTTACAAACAGGACAAGGCAGTCAAAACAGTGCAGGCAGCTGATATTATCAAGGACTCTTTGCTGATCATCGATCAGCTTCTAAATAATAGCAATATCTCCCTGCACACTTCCTACTGTTCGGTAAAACAGTTTAATACCTATCCTAAAGAGCTTCAGCATGTCTTGATAAACCTTATAAAGAATGCTGCAGACATCCTTTTGGAAAAGGAAGGAGAGCGATGGGTCAAGATAGCCACCTTGGAAGATGAAGAGAGTGTCGTCTTTGAAGTGAGCGACAACGGAGGCGGTATAGACCAAACGATCATTGAGCATGTATTTGAACCCTATTTCTCGACTAAAAAAGAAAAGAACGGAACGGGTTTGGGACTGTACATGAGCCAGACGATCGTAGAGAGGAACCTCAAAGGGACGATCTCTTGCAAGAACACTGCAGAAGGTGCTGTGTTTACGGTAAGACTGCCGATAATAGAAACTGCTTTATAGCGCTTGCCTGATCGAGATCAGTCATTGATCAAAGCAAGACCGACTTTGCCTTTTTCAAGATCGATGGAGATGACCTCGATCTGAGGCAGATACTGGTTAATAGAGAGGACTTCAAGCGGATGTGAGATGCGTTTTGAACTCATCTTTGAGATATGGATCATCCCGTCGTTTTTCAGACCGATATCCACAAAGGCTCCGAAGTCTGCGATATTACGCACGACACCTGAGACAATAGAACCTTCTTTGAGCATCTTGATATCGGTGAGGCCTTCTTTGAAAGGAATAGCCGGAAGCTCTTCGCGCGGATCGAACCCCGGTTTCTGGAGTTCTTTGATTATATCGCTCAGCGTCTCTTTTCCTACACCCAGTTGTTTAGCCATCATAGAGATATCTAGAGTGTTGAGGTCATGGCCTGCAAGTCTTTGTGCGACCTTGTAAGACTCAGGGTGGATTCCGCTGTTGTCAAACACCGATACACCCTCTTTGATACGGATAAAGCCTGCCGCCTGTTCATAGGCTTTGGCACCGAGCCCTTTGACTTTTAAAAGTTGGGATTTCGAGCGAAAGTCTCCATGCTCCTCTTTAAAGGCAAGGATGTTCTGCGCGATCTTGGGTCCAATGCCTGCGACATACGAAAGCAGCGTCGCCGAGGCTGAGTTGATATCGACACCTACGCGGTTGACCAGATCCTGAGTGACATCACCTAGTTTTTTCTCCAAGAGCTTCTGATCCACATCATGCTGATACTGGCCGATTCCCAAAGACTTCGGGTCTATCTTTACCAAAGCCGCCATAGGATCGCGCAGCCGCTGTCCGATAGAGATTGCACCGCGGATGGTGACATCCAGATCGGGATACTCTTCTGCGGCAAGTTTTGAAGCAGAATAGACCGATGCACCGGCTTCGGAGACAACGGTATAGTTCAGAGCGGTACCTGTATCCGCATTCAGCCGTGCAAAGAACTCCTGTGTCTCTCGGGAAGCAGTCCCGTTGCCTATGGCGACGGCTTTGATCTCATATCTCTTTGCCAGAGCAAGGACTGTTTTCTTTGAAGCCTCATAATCGTTTTTGGGCTCAGTCGGATAGATGACGGCATGCTCCAGATAGTTTCCGTTCGCATCGATGACCGCGAGTTTGCATCCTGTCCTAAAAGCAGGGTCGACTCCGAGTATCACTCTTTTTGTCACGGGCGGTGTCATCAGAAGCTGGCTAAGGTTCTTTCCGAAGACACCGATGGCGGCAAGGTCGGCCTTCTCTTTGAGTTCGGCCTGTACTTCGCGTTCAAGAGAAGGAAGCAAAAGACGTTTGAGCCCGTCTTTGTAAGCTTCAAAGAGAAGTGTCTGCGAGCTTGCGGCATGACGGGGGATCTTGTAGTTCCTGATGTTCTCTTCGATGCGTTGGATGTCGACGGTGATCTTGACAGAGAGCTCTTTTTCCTTAACGGCGCGCATGATCGCAAGATAGCGGTGCGAAGGGATGAAGGCGATCTTCTCGGAGTGGTCTGCGAGTTTGGTGTAAAGTCCTTTTTCGTCAAAGTTCTTTGCCTTTTTGACTTCAAGCATTCCAAAACGAAGCATGGTGTTGCGGATGGCCTCTCTTTCTCTTGGCTGATTAGCATAGCGTTCAGCGAGAATGTCCTGAGCTCCTTGGACAGCATCTTCAAGAGAGTCGACCTTTCCTTTGACAAACTCTTTCGCCTTTTTTCTGAACTCATCAATCGAAAGGCGTGCGCTTTCAAGAATATTGGCCAGAGGTGTCAGCCCATTCTCTATAGCTGTTGCCGAACGCGAGCTTTTTTTCTCTTTGAAAGGACGGTAGATGTCTTCAAGGATGCGAAGCGTGTCGGCTTGTTCAATACTTTTTCTGATGGCATCAGTGAGTACGGCTCTTTCGCTGATCAGTCTTTCGATCTCAACTTTGCGTTCTAATAGCCGCTTTGAACTCATATAGACAGTTTCAAACTCTCTAAGGAGTTCATCCGAAGCGCCTCCGGTCATCTCTTTTCGGTAACGTGCGATAAAAGGGATGGTCGAACCTTCGTCAAGGAGTTTTAAAATATTGTTGATATGCTCTTTTTTAAGAGTGGTCTTTTTGCTTAAGAGGTCGAGAAGATTGTTCATAAAAGATCTTTTTTCAGGATTATACACTTTTCAAAAGAGAGAAGGGAAATTAAGGCAGTCCAGCCTGTGAAAATTTGCCATTATTGCGGTGGTTCAAAGAGTCAGACGTATTTTGCAAGGGTCTCTTTGATCGTCTTTTCCGTGTAGGGTTTTGAGATATAGTCATCCATACCTGCATCCAGAAAACGTGCTTTGTCACTGCTTAATGCATTGGCGGTAACGGCGATGATAGGCAGGGCTTTCCTGTTTTCTTTTTCTTCGATCTGGCGAATATGGCTGGCAGCTTCGATCCCGCTCATCACAGGCATGTTCTCATCCATCAAGATGATGGCATAGTCTTTGTTCTCACTAAACAGCCTGACCGCTTCTTCGCCATTTTCGGCAATATCATAACTCAGACCGAACTCATCAAGAATGATGCCCATCAGCATCTGATTGGTCTTGTTGTCTTCGACTACGAGGACTTTTCCTTCAAGAACAGAGCTGTCGGTATTCGCGGTATCTGTCTTGTCTGTTTGTAGACTTGCTTCACAGGAGAGATAAGGAAATCGCAGGTAAAAACGGCTGCCTTTCCCAAGCTCACTGTCTACACGTATATTTCCATCCATCAGGATGATCAGTTTTTTACAGATAGCCAGACCCAAGCCTGTTCCGCCGAAATTACGGGTTGTGGAATTGTCTTCTTGTTCAAAGGCATTGAAGATCTTGTCAATATTTTCTTTGGCGATGCCGACCCCGGTATCTACCAAAAAGAGTTCTATGTTTTGGCTCTCTTTGTTATAGACGACATCCAGGTTGATAGTACCTTTCTTTGGGGTGAATTTGATGGCATTGCTCAGCAGGTTGACAAGGACCTGTCTCAAACGGACCTCATCCACTAGGGCACATTGAGGGAGACCTTTGTCCTGCCGCAGACGAAAGGTGATCTCCTTGTCCTCACAGCTGCCGGAAAAGAGCTCATAAATATCGTCGAAAAAGTGAGGAAGATCGCAAGCTATAGGATCAAGCTTCATCTTTCCGCTCTCTATTTTAGATATCTCCAAGATGTCATTAATAATGGTCAGGAGTGAGTGACCTGCATTTTGTACCGTCTTAAACATCTTTTGGCGTGAAAGCTCCCCTTCGTTCTTGGCAAGCTGCTCGACAAAGCCTAATATAGCATTCATAGGAGTTCGGATCTCATGACTCATATTGGCAAGAAAGTTTGCCTTGGACAGTGCCGAAAGCTCTGCTTCGTGTTTTGCCTTTTCCAGTTCTTGTGTCCTTGTCTTGACCAGATATGAAAGGCGTCTGCTGTAAAAGATCAAAAGAAGGACAAGGAGGAGGAGCAAGGCTGTGATGACGACGATTTCGTAGAGGTGTTTATACAGTAGATCGTTTTTGGCATTGGGATCGTAGATGATCTCATCTACGGCCTTATCCAGATCAGCTTGGGCGATCCCTCTCATAAGATAGAGGTCAGAAAGGACCTTAAAGCGTTCTTTTCTGCTTTCTCCAAGAGGAATATACTGTGCTGAAATAAGGTTTTCGGTTGCACGTGCTTCATAGAAAAGCTGCTCATAATTGAGATCCTGGGTATTGTATTTTTGCAAGATGACATTGATCGTTTCTTCTTTGTGCTGCAGTGCATAGGCCCAGCCTTCAAGCGTTGCATGCTTGAATGCTTCTACACGTTGGGGATGCTTCTTTATCTCATCTTCGGTTGTAAATATCATGTCCCCGTAAAAGTCGATACCGTAGCTTTTCGGATCGATGATGTTAAGTTCGATCCCGTATTTCTCTTTCATCCAGTAGGGCTCAATACTGATGTAGGCTTCGCAGACATCGACCTCATCGTTGACAAGGTTCATATGGCTGAAGTCCATAGGTGCTTTTATGATGTCTTCTTGACTCAGATGGGCGAAGGAAAGAAGGCTTGTGATGACACTGTCATCCAGCCCCTCTTGGTAGGCAATTCGTTTTCCCCTCATCTCATAGGGACTGACAATACCACTCTCTTTTTTGGATATAAGGACCATGGCATTATGCTGAAAGATAGTCGCGATGACTTTGACAGGATGTCCTTCTGCCCTGTAGCGCAGAATAACCGAATCTGCCAGGCCGTATTCGGACTCCCCGTTTATGACCTGCTGGATATTATTGAAAGACGGGTTTCTCTCTTTGATGGTGACATCCAGTCCGGATTTTTCATAAAAGCCTTTTTCCTTGGCCATAAATATCCCGGCAAACTGGTATTGGTAAAACCATTTCAGCTGCACACTGACAGGCGCAAGAGGTTTTTCTTGAGCGATAGCAGAAGTGACAGATACTATAAGAAAAAGTAAATTCATAAAATATGGTTTAATCATGAGATATTGTATCATGAAAGTCGATTTTTTAGGTGAAATCAGGTGATGCTTATTCTGTCAAGAGGAAGATCATGAAGAAAAACGTGTTGTTATAAAGGCTGCTTTGGATGTATTTTAATGCTGAAAAATGAAGCTCTACCTCAAGTCATGCTCAAATGGGTCTGTTAGCTTAAACCGCTTATCTAGACTAAAGTAAGCGGCATATATAATCATCTATTGATTTAAGAAGGGGAATATCATGAACGATTTTAGCTATTACAACCCGACCAAGATAGAGTTTGGAAGAGGCAAAGAAAAAAATATCGGCAGTTACATAAAAGATACGGGGATAGAGAGTGTCTTACTCGTCTATGGAACAGGAAGCATCAAGAAAAACAGTCTGTATGATGATGTCATAGCATCGCTTGTCAAAAGCGGTATTGCTTATGAAGAGCTGGACGGTGTTGTGAGCAATCCGCTGTTAAGCCGGGTGAACGACGGGATCAAGATAGCTAAAGAGAAGAAGCTTCAGGCGATCTTGGGTGTTGGCGGCGGGTCTGTCGCAGACTCGGTCAAAGCGATCGCAGCCGGTGCGCAATATGATGGTGATGTCTGGGACTTCTTTATCAACAAGGCGCAGATAAGCAAAGCCCTCCCTGTCTTTACGGTGATGACACTTGCCGCTACGGCGAGCGAGATGAACGGCAACTCTGTCGTGATGAATGATGAGACAAAACAGAAATACTCCTTTTCATCTGTCCTTGTCAATCCCGTCCTCTCTGTTGTCAATCCGGAGCTTATGGCAACGGTGAGCCCGGAGTATCTTGCTTATTCGGCGGTTGATGCGATCGCGCACAGTATTGAGATCTATTTTACCGCTTCGAGCCATCCTCATTTTAATTCAAGGATAGTCGAGTCTATCATCAAGTCCATCATGGAGACTACCGAGATACTGATCGAAGATCCTAAGGATTATGAAGCGAGAGGCGAATTTGCATGGGTGGCGACGCAGGCGCTTAACGGATTGACCCCGGCCGGGACAGCAGGAGGCTCCTTTCCCAATCATATGATCGAGCATGCGCTTTCTGCCTTGTACAATATCGCTCACGGAGCAGGACTTTCTATTGTCATTCCTGCCTGGATGAAATGGTATAAAGATCAGAACCTTGCGCAATTTGAACGTTTTTCCAAAGAAGTCTTTGGTCTTAGCGGAGCAGATGCAGGGATCAAGGCCTTGGAAGGGTGGTTTGCAAAAATCGGTTCACCCGTACGTTTGTCTGAAGCAGGTATTTCGCAAAACGGTATAGTAGAACTGGCTGAAAACGCATCTGAACTTGCCGTTATATGGGGAATGGATAAGGTCTATACGCAAAAAGTGATTACTGAAATCTTGGAGATCGCAAAGTAGTAGAAGAGACTCCCTAGACTGGTGAACAGTCTATAGGGAAGATCGAGTCAACTTATTTTCCAGCAGACTTCTTTTCTGCTTTTTCTTTTTTCCTATAAGACTTCAGATCTTTTTTGATCTGCTGTTTCAACTCTTTTTTGAGTATGGCTTTGAGCTGTTTCTTGACGTATCTTTTTATCTTTTTAGTATCGATCATAATACACCTCTATTATTGGAATCTATACACCTATGATAGATCACTCTTACTTATTCTATAATAAAATGAAAGAACTAGAGGAAGCTTCTATATACTTAAGTATCCAAGGAGGAGAAAACTGTGAAGATCATCAATTTTGGCTCTATCAACATTGACCATGTGTATTCTGTCGAGCATTTCGTTAAACCTGGAGAGACGCTGAGAAGCAAGGGTTATCAGGTTTTTTCTGGTGGAAAGGGGGCAAACCAGTCTTTTGCTCTGGCCCGTGCCGGTGCTACAGTCCTTCATGCCGGAAAGATAGGTGAAGACGGGAGCTGGCTGAAAGAGGGACTTTCCAAAAGCGGTGTGGATACCCGTCTGATCGAAACGGTCAGGGAGTCTACCGGCCATGCCCTTATACAGGTCAATGCGCAAGGCGAGAACGCTATCATCATCCATGCCGGAGCCAATGAAAGTTTTACAGATAGTGATATTGAAAACGTTCTTGAGCATGCCGAAGCCAAGGACTGGCTGCTGCTGCAAAATGAGATAAACGCTATTGACTCGATACTTTATTCATGCCGCACCAGAGGGCTTCAGGTCGTCTTCAATCCCGCTCCCATGAGCGAAGAAGTAAAATCATATCCTCTTGAGTACGTGGACATCTTTATTATCAACGAGGTCGAAGGTGAAGCCTTGACAGGAGAAGATGATCCAGAGAAGATAGTGCTGAAAATGCAAGCGCTCTATCCGAAGAGCAAGACTGTCTTGACATTAGGAAAAGCAGGCCTCATCTATAAAGACCATGAACGGACTGTCTCAATGAAAGCCTTGGAGGTCGCGGTAGTCGATACGACGGGAGCAGGAGACACCTTTGTAGGTTATTTTCTGGCAGGACTTATGCAGGAAAAAAGTCTCGAGGTTTCTTTACAAACGGGAATCACGGCTTCTGCGATCTGCGTCGGCCGTCATGGTGCGGCGGACTCTATTCCAACACGCAAAGAGGTCGAAGAGTTCAGGCTTTAAGAGGCTCTGTTTGACGCGCAGGCTATACAGAAGGTGGATTCGGGAAGGATAAGCAGTCTCTCTATTGAGATCGCTTCTTCACACTCTGTGCATAGACTGTAGTCGGGATCATCGACTTTTCGTAAGGCGTATTCGAGTTTCTTAGCCCTGATAAGTGCCTTGTGCAGTGTCTTTTCGCTGATCTCCTGATCGTTCATCAGTTCGAAACGGGCCAGGTCACCCAAGGCACATTCAGGACTGATGGGCCGGCATAGCTCTTCCAGTCTCGGGATCTCCCGCTTTAAGGATGCCAGCTCCTCTATTATCCGGGACTTGATCTCTTTGCGTTGTGTCTGCGTCATCCGGACTTCTTATAGCAGGCAAAAAAGTGGGGGACAGGAGGCTCTTGGGTATCATCATAGGCCAGAAAACTTTGTTCGCTAAGACTGCATCGCACAAATCCGTCTATCTCCTCTTTGTCCAGCGGCAAGGGAATATCGTCTTCCTGCTCACCTTTGAGACGGCTTCGGCATGAGACAAGGATGTGACCTTCCGGTGAAAGCAGAGAGATCATGGCATCTCGGGCCATGATACGGTATTTTCCAGGCAGGACCTGGATCGTGTTGCATTCATAGACAAGATCAAAATCTGCCTTCCATTGCGGAGGATAGTCGAACAGATCGGCGACCAGATAGTCGACGCGTGTTTCAGGATAACGGTTTGTACACAGTCTGATAGCTTCAGCAGAGATATCAAAAGCAGTGACCTCATATCCCGCAGCGCTTAAAGCTTCGGAATCATCGCCGACTCCGCACCCGATCACTATGGCTTTCTTGCCTTTTGTTGTCTGTGAACATTCTTTTAGCCATGCGAGAAGATAAGGGTTGGCTTCAAGGTCAGCCCAAAAGACTTTGGTGTGATCGCCCTGGGCATCGGTATAGATGGAATCGAACCATCCCGTAGGATCATCCTTTTCCTGATAAGACCGGACCATATTTTTATAAGCAACAGGATCAAAAGTTTTTATTTCAGCCTCCTTGATTGAATGTGTCCCTTAACATCTTATTGTTTGAACTCATCGCCTTTTAGCATATCAAGCGTGGTCTTCTCAAACATCTTTCGTATCATCTTTTTGGGAGCAGTCCATTCATCATGCAGGGCACATTTTTTTCGGTCATCGCAAAGACCTATACCCAGGAGGCAGCCTTTGTCTTCGAGGTTGTCATTGACGGCATCGAGTATCTGGGCTATGCTGATCTCATCCGAAGGACGGGCAAGTTCAAATCCGCCTTCTCTTCCGCGGATGGAAAGAATAAACTCTTCTTTGACGAGATTGGTCATGATCTTTGTCAGGAACTTGTAAGGGATGTCGAGCTTTTGCGACAGTGTCTTGGCGCTTACGAGTCTGTCATCACTTTCATTCGCAAGATAGTTCAAAATACGAATAGCGTATTGCGTGGTGTTATGTAAGATCATACCACTCCTTTCTAGTCTCTCTTCGCTAAGGAAGAGGCTGCAGCTCTTGGTTTCCGTAGGCAGGGGGAAGAAGGGGTTCTCTCAGGTGAATACGGTTTAGCTCAGGATTTGCTTTATTGTCTATCAGATAGGCCTCTACGACCTCCGTCGCATCGATTGCTTCTTCCTTCTCATTTACTACGCGCTGGATGTTCTTCACCTTTATCCCGCTGACATATTCAGGCTCTGCATCATAATTATATGAAGCGACCGTATAGACCTTGTCCATCTCAAGAGGGATATAAGAGTGTGTCTTTGTGTCCAACACCGTGATATTGGAAGAACGCTTTCCTTTTTCGGCATTGGGATTGAGCTCATAATGCAGGCCACTCCAGCCGAAGAGCCAACCCCCTTTCCACTCACTTGCACTCCTTGACAAAGTACCGTCGGCACTCTCTTCGATAATACCCTTTATCTGTGCACCGTTCATATCTCCTTTAGCGATAAAGGGACCGATTGGAATATAATGGTAGAGGTCCTCTCTGCGAATCTCTCCGCGTTTTACATGCGTACCGTAGCGAAATCCTCGAATGAGCCCGATGTCGGCACCGGACTGGACTCTAAAGGTGTCAGCAAGAAAATCATGAGAACTTCCTTCGACGACGGCGGGCATCTCAAAGGCGGAAAAGTTGCTTCGGTGAAGGTCGACCTGCGTCTTTCCGACGATCTGGTCTATAGGACCCTGCAGGTGGCGCTTGCTGAAAGGGTT
>JBFEIF010000050.1:0-16595 GCA_041553795.1 Sulfurimonadaceae bacterium | reverse complement strand
TGACTTTGATGACATCATCGAAAACATCGATATCGGCGGACCGGCTATGGTGCGTTCGGCAGCAAAGAACTTTGACTCTGTTTATATTGTCACGGATATTGCGGACTACTCATCCGTGTTAGAGGCGCTTGCTTCTGATGAGAGCGGTGTCGAGTTCAGACGTGATCTGATGATCAAGGCGTATGAGCATACGGCAGCCTACGATTCGATGATCGCAAACTACATGAACAAGCGTTTTAACAGCGGTTTTGGCGCGAAGCAGTTTATCGTCGGTGAAAAGGTCATGGACACGCGTTACGGTGAGAACCCTCACCAAAAAGGTGCCCTGTATGAGTTTGACAAGTATTTTACGAATAATTTCAAGACCCTCAAAGGCGAAGCGTCATTTAACAACCTGAACGACCTTAACGGCGGTGTTAAGATCGCTGCAGCCTTCGGAGATGAGAATGCGGTTGCGATTGTCAAACACGGAAATCCTTGCGGATTTGCTATCCGTGACAACCTTGTCGAAGCCTATGAAGAAGCGCTTAAGTGCGATCCGGTCTCTGCCTTTGGCGGTGTTGTCTGTGTCAATGGTGTCGTAGATGCTGATCTTGCTGAAAAGATGAACGAGATCTTTTTGGAAGTCGTTATCGCCGGACGTATCACTGAAGCTGCTCAGGCAGTGTTTGAGAAGAAGAAACGTCTTAAACTTTTTGAATACGGTGCGGACAGAATCGTACTTTCCAACGATGTGATCGATTTCAAACACGTTGACGGCGGGTTCGTATTCCAGGACGCTGACAAGGTTGCTGATGACGAGGTCAGAAACTCTAAGCTGGTATCTGAACGATCGGCTACCGAGCAAGAGATGAAAGATGCTGAGATCGCTTGGAAGGTCGCTTCTTTAGTAAAATCAAACTGTGTAGTTTATGTCAAAAACTCTGCAATGGTAGCGGTCGGTATGGGTATGACTTCGCGTGTTGATGCTAGCCAGTGTGCCTTGAAAAAAGCCAAAGCGATGGATCTGGATGTAACCGGTGCAGCATTGGCTTCGGAAGCCTTCTTCCCGTTTAGAGACTCTATCGATGCAGCGGCTGAAGCGGGTGTCAAAACGGTTATACAGCCGGGTGGTTCTATTCGTGATGATGAAGTCATCCAAGCAGCCAATGAACACGGTATGGCACTTTACTTCTCAGGTATCCGTCACTTCCTTCACTAGAGCAAAAGACAGGAATGTCATTTTCCTGTCTCACAGGCGTATCCTATTTGTAATACAGCTGGTTTATAATACGTTTACTAAGACAAGCTATCATATTGACAGCTTAAAGGTAAATGAATGCTCAAAAAAATCATTTTTACATTATTTCTGTCAAACTCTCTCTATGCTTCAGAAGTCCTTGTCTATTCTGATAATTCAAAGAATAGTCTTGATGGATTTTTTTCAAGTAAAAAGACAGAACTTTTGAAAGACCTTTATATTGATTTAGATCTCGGTTCGGCACTGGTCTTTTTAGATGCTGATTTAGCCAATGATATTTCAAAAAATTCTCCAAAACGCTTAAACCCCGATAAGACACTGGTGACACTTTCTTACAAGTTTTAGTCTTGTTTATTACACGCGTATACTTGTCAGAAGGGCATTTTTAAAGTCTTGAGGTGAGACTTTTAGTTTATTTATAATCATATGTGCATCTTCAATTTGAAACTCCTCCACTGCAATGGCAAGTTTTAAAAGCATCCCCAGTTCACCTTTTTGTTCCAATATCGCCGTATAGATCTCCTGATCCACATGCAGTTCGTTCAGAACGATCTCTAGAGGGACTTGGACGATGGTGTCGATAAGTGAAAGCATACCTACAAAGGCAGCTTCATGGCTATTTTTCTTATTATTATGCAGCTGTTGCATCATCTCGTACATTAACAATGAGCGCGAATTTACCATTTGCAAAAGCGGGGAATCTAGAGCTGAAATATGAGTCGAATCGCTTTTTGAGTAGGCGATCAGTAGCAGCCAGTTTTTTAAAGGATGTTTTCCGAGCAAGGATATAGCATGCTTGATTGATCGGATATTGGTTGCGAGATGAAGTTGGCCGGAATTCATAAAGCGTAGAAGCTGAAGAGTGATATCGGCATGTCGTTCAAACTCATTGCTTAATTCGTCAAGTTCAATATCCTGATCCAGAAGTCTGATGAGATTAAAGATATTCTTATAATGAGGATCAATGACTTCTTTTGTGATGATATTCGGTTTTGCAAAGAAATACCCTTGAAAGAGATCACACCCGAGTTCTTTGTATAGGACATAATCTTCTTCTGTCTCTACTTTTTCTGCAAGCAGTTTAAAGTCATATTGTTTAAACTTGCTGATACTAGCTTTCAAGGTATCGATTTTGATTAACGGGATGTCAAGTTTCAAGACGTCTATATAGGGAAATATAGGTTGAAAGTTTTCAAAAAAAGATGTATCACAGGTCGCATCGTCTAGAGCGAGACTATAGCCCAGTTCTTTAAGTTCTATAATACGTTTGACTACTTTGTCTGTGATCTTTGTGTGTTCTAGGATCTCTATAATAAAGCGTTCTTTAGGGATCATCAAAATCATATTATCCATGAGCATCTCAGTATCGATATTGACAAAGGCTTTGGCATTACCAACAATATTATCCATCCCTATATGGTTGAGTGTGTTGACCAGAACACTGCTAGTAGCAAGAAGGTTGTCTTTGATGATAGGGAGAATAGACCCGTCTGCCTGAATAGAGCGAAAAAGAAGTTCATACCCGATAATACTGAGGTTGGTATCCAAGATAGGTTGTCTTGCAATGTAAATATTGTGAAGCACAGAAAACTCCTTTAAGCTCATATTGTATTATTCTACAGAATCAGCTGTAATTTAATCTTTAACTGTGAGATTAGTTCTTGCAATTGTTGCAAATTAAATGAAATGTACTTGATTGACATTGACTCAACCTTTGTGATAAAATGCTTATCAATAATATAAATGTGATTTTTAAGGCAAAGAATGAGTAAAAGTTTATACGAGACTCTTGAAGTCTCATCTTCTGCAAGCGATGCAGAGATTAAAAAAGCATATAGAAAGCTGGCACGCCAATACCACCCCGATGTAAATAAAGACCCTGGTGCTGAAGATAAGTTCAAAGAGATCAATGCGGCGTATGAGATATTGAGCGACAAGAACAAGCGCTCACAATATGATATGCATGGCGACTCGATGTTCGGGGGACAAAACTTTCATGATTTTGCGCAACGCCAAGGCGGAAATGCTGATTTGGACGAGATACTTAGAAGTATGTTCGGAGGCGGCGGTTTTGGTGGAGCAGGCGGCTTCGGCGGGGGTTTCGGCGGTTTTGGCCAGCAAAGTGTCAACCTCGACATCGAATCCAACATCACGGTTCCTTTCTCAGTCTCGGTACTGGGTGGAAAACATTCTGTCTCTATGCACGGTGAAAGCTTTGATATAAAAATACCTGCCGGTATTAAAAGCGGTGAAAAGCTCCGCGTCCGTGGTAAAGGAAAGGATATGGGTGGTCAAAAAGGTGACCTGTATCTCATTATTACGGTAGCGGGAAGTGTCGATTATGATAGAGAAGGCGACGATCTGGTCAAAGTTTTTGACGTTCCTTTGAAGTCTGCCTTGTTCGGAGGAAAAGTCAGTGTTGATACCTTGGAAAAAGAGATCACCCTGAAGGTTCCTGAGAACACAAAAAACGGACAGAGATTCCGTGTCAAAGAGATGGGCGTGATGAATCGCAAGACGAATACACGAGGAAACCTTTATCTCAAAGCTAATATCGTTCTTCCGGCTGTTGATTCCCTAGATGAAGAACTGGCCAGAGTGTTACAAGAGAAACTACCTGAAGGAGTTTAGATGCATCATTATGACGAACCTGTATATCTGATAAGTATTGTCGCAAAGATCTTGGAGATCCATCCGCAGACACTGCGTCAGTACGAAAGAGAGAACCTGATCACGCCTTCGCGTTCAGGAGGAAGGATCCGTCTGTATTCCCAGCGTGATATAGACAGAATAAAAATGATCTTGCGATTGACACGTGAACTGGGTGTCAATCTGGCGGGAGTCGATATCGTCTTGCGTCTGAAAGATCATATTGACTCTTTGGAACAAGATGTAAAGGACCTGACACACGAAGTCTCGAAGATGAGACAAAGCGGTTCGGTTGCGCCGAACAAGACCCTTGTCACTAAAAAAAGTATTTATGAATTGGTGATCTTTGAGGATAAATAAGAGGCTTCTCGTCTGAAGACCTTCTTCTGATTACCGCTTGAGCATATTTCTACTACTCTTTTAATCGCTTTATCTTTGCTCCAAGTTTCTGCAACTTTTTTTCTAATTGAACATATCCGCGGTCCAGATGATAAATTCGGTGGACGTTTGTCGTTCCCTGTGCGACCATTGCTGCTAGAACAAGCGCAGAGGACGCTCTCAGGTCTGTTGCCATGACATCTGCACCGACAAGATCTATCTTTCCGGCAACCGTTGCAAAGTTTCCTTTCAACTTGATATCGGCACCGAGACGCTGCAGTTCACTGACGTGCATAAAGCGGTTTTCAAAAAGACGTTCTTCGATGAGACTGACGCCGGATGCCTGGGTGCACAGAGTCAAAAACTGCGCTTGCATGTCGGTCGGGAAAGCAGGGTATTCCTGTGTGATAATGTCGACAGACTTAATCTTTTGTGCAGTCTTGATCGTGATACTGCTGCGTTGGATCTCGACGGGAAAGCCCATCTGTTCCAACTTGGATATAACGGATTCCAAATGGTCCGGGCGGACTTTCTCGAGAGTGATCTCCGAGTTTGTGATAGCTGCTGCACACAGATAGGTCCCAGCCTCTATCCGGTCAGGAATAATATCAAAAGGGTCAATATTGACAAGACGGCGGTCTGTCCCGTAGATAACAAGTTCTGAAGTCCCGATCCCGTCAATGCTGACGCCGGAGTTTTTAAGTACTTCGCAAAGCTGGACAACTTCAGGTTCCAGTGCCGCATTGGTAATGATCGTCTTTCCTTTGGCAAGTGCTGCTGCCATGACGATGTTTGCTGTACCGGTCACAGTGATCTTGTCAAAGACGATGTGCGCACCTTTAAGACCATTGTCGGCTTTTGCCAGTACATAACCGGCTTCGATGCTGATCTCGGCGCCCATCTGCTCCAAGGCTTTAAGGTGTAGGTCGATCGGCCGCTGTCCGATGGCACATCCTCCAGGAAGAGAGACCTCACAGTGGCCAAAACGGGCAAGTAGCGGTCCTAACACAAGGATCGACGCGCGCATTGTCTTGACAATATCATAGGTCGCTTTTGTATTTGTAAGACAACATGTATCGATCTCGACACTTTTATCTTTTAGGTTGACAGTCGCACCAAGGTTTTCCAAAAGTTTGATAAGGGTCTTGATATCAACAACATTAGGAAGATTATTGATGGTGACCTCATTATTGGCTAGAAGTGTCATCGCGATGAGAGGAAGGGCTGCATTTTTTGCGCCTGATATCTCAACACTGCCGCTTAGTTTTGTAGGGCCTTCGATCTGTAAATAATCCATAAATGTCCTGTGAAAATAATAATTACGCGATTATAGTGAATAGTAGGTTAAAGTTAGGAAAAAATACAGATAAGAAACAGGCAGCTGTATAAAACTTTTTTATGTGATATGATCATTTTTTGCATGCTTGTATTGAGTGGACTTAGGCGACTTCATCTTTTACACTTTCAAGTTGAAATTCGTTTTCTATCTTATACTTTCCCTTTCTAGCCTTACTGTCGTGGGAATAGCACATTCGATCACAGTTTAAAGCGTCAATTGGTCATGTACTTAATACATCTTTATTGCTGCGAAGGTTTGTTGAGATCTTTCAAGCTTTTTAGCGCCTAAAAGAGAAAACTTGTGTCAAAGTGAAGAGCGATTCATCAGCGTCTGATCATAATGTATTCGTTTAATACACCCCTTGGTACGTATTATGCTTTATATATAAAAATATGAAGACAAGGCGCGTTTATGAGCAGTGCACTCGACAGACTTAAAGCATTAACGAACAAGATATCCAGTTTTGAGACAGCCCGAAAAGAGAATATGCAGACTCTTAAAGAACTCTATAGCTTTTTAAAGATCGATGAAAAGATTTCTGATTTTGACAATCTTTTTGAATATAAGGCCATGAATGTGACAGGCCTCTCTTTGCAAGCCGAGGATTTGGGTGCGATCAAGGAAAACAGGTATGTGCAGATCATCTGTATCGCCTATGATAAAGAAGCTAAGGGACAAAAGTCCAAGAACAGTTCTTTGGGGTATTTTGGACGCTCAGACAGTATTGACAGTGCTCTTAAAAAAGCCATTGTAAAGTTTATCCTGGCATGGCGTTTTGAAAAGAGTTTTATTACTTTGGAACATTATCATGACATGATTCATACGGTCAATAATGAAGCCGGCTGAAAATTTCTATTTTAAGCTTTATCTTTTTTGGGTATTGTGGGTCAGTCTAAACACACTTGTGTATACCGCTTTGATCTCTTTCTCGTGTGCTTTGTTTGTCTATCTTTCAAAGGGCTTTCCTGCTTTAAACAGCGAGACTTTTTCAGCCTTGTGGGATATCTCGATCTTCTGTTTTCCCTTTGCTTTCAGTCTGAGCTTTATTGTTATGCTGCTGTTCGTATTTAAGCGACTTTTTACTACAAAGATCAACGGACAGTCTGTAAAGCTCTATGATTGCAAGGATGAACCAATTGCGAAACCGCTGCTCTCTGATGTGACGATGTTATGGCGAAAATGGCTTTTTGTGACGGTATGGGTACTTTTGATCTTTTGTGTCATCTTTTTAGGTCTATGGAGACTCATTACGGGAGAACTCCCGCCTTTGGGTTTACTAAATGGGATAACCCTTTATCTGTTGGTGATGTTGTTCGGAGGGCCTGTCTTTGTCCTGGGGGTCAAAAGATGCAAAAAGATCAGGATATCCGATGAGTAGACTCTTGTTCGTGGATGTCGAGACGACAGGCGTGGACGTCAAAGACAGGATATGCGAGATCGCTGTGATCATCGAGGCTGATGAGACACTCTATTCTTCTTCCTTGTGTAAAAGTCCAAAAAAGATAGGTGTGGAAGCCATGGCTATGCATCATATCACCAATGAGATGCTCAAAGAGAGTCCCTCTTGTGATAAAAGTACTGCCTATGCATGGCTTCAAGAGAACAACACAGAAGAAAATATACTTATCTCTCACAATATGGGCTTTACGCTTTCCATGTTGGAAAAAGAAGGTTTTGCCTTGAATATGAAGGTCATAGACACACTTCGCTGTGTCAAAGCATTGATCCCTGAATGTGGTCAGTTCAGTCTGCAATTTCTTCGGTATGAACTCTTGCTCTATAAAGATGAAAAGAGATTATCTGAAGAATCAGGGGTCGAGTTGAATGCGCACAGAGCATTAAGCGATGCCTTGCATGTGAAGCTTTTATATCAGACATTGCTTGAATATGCTACTCTTTCACAATTGATAGAATTGAGTTCTAAGCCCGTCTTGATGGACACCTTCCCCTTTGGAAAGTATACAGGGCACTATATCGAAGAGATCGCCGGTATTGACAGCGGGTATTTGGCATGGATGCTTGAAAATATCAAAGATATGGATGAAGACTTAGAATACAGTATAAAACATTATCTCAAAGGAAGTATATGAAAGTAGCAGTCCAATGTGAGTCCGCTCTGCTGCAGCGAAGCTTGGAACTTTTTTTAGATAAACACCTGAGCTCTTTAAAGCAGTGCGATGTCGTTATCCGGGACAAGAAGATACTTGATTCGTATCACAGTCTCTATATCTCCGGTACAGAAGAGTGCGATATCAAGAAACCGTTTTCCCGCTCACAGCTCTACCTTGCATTAGAGAACTTCTATAAGAAGATCGTAAATGTCCAGGAGATCGAAGCTTTTGATCAAGAAGTCAAATCTTCGGAGTCCCGGGATTTCTCAATTTTGGAAGAACGTATCGAGATCTTGACCGAGGAATACAAAAACAATCTTATCAAAGTTGTGAAGGCTTTTTATGAGTAGATTGCAAAGCACCATAGTCGCAGGGAAATACAAGGGGATCAAAATCGATCTTCCTTCGTTAGAGACGACCCGAAGTTCAAAGAACATCGTCAAAGAGTCTTATTTTAATACGATACAGTTTGATGTCATCGACTGTACTCTGGTTGAAGTCTTTTCTGGCTCGGGTTCGATCGGTCTGGAAGCCTTGAGCAGAGGGGCGGAACATGTCTATTTTATGGAAAAAGACAAGGCTGCTTTTAATGTGCTGCGCAAGAATATCAAAACAGTGGGTGCCGAGAATGTGACAGCAGTATTGGGAGACAGCTTTGAGACGATCCATCAGGTCATCAAAGACCTTGCACGCTCTCAAGCAAAAGCGTATTTCTATGTTGACCCTCCCTTTTCATTTAGAGAAGGGATGGACGAGATCTACAACAAGATGCTAAAGATGCTTGCTTCCATTCCTGAAGAAATGATAGAGATGGTGACGATAGAACATATGACAGGACTAAAACTGCCGGATATGATCGGCAGTCTAAGGCTTAAAAAAAGTAAAAAATTCGGTAAGACCTCCTTGACCCACTACGTTTTGGATTGAAAACCGGGTAATCTATCCGAACAGCTGCATTTTATTTTAAAATGGCACAGAACTTGCTCTGAGTAATATAATTACACAGGGCAGGGAAGTCTATGAAAATCTTATTTATCTCTTTAATTCTTTTTGTTACGCTTCAAGCGACTAAAATATCTGAAATCACGAATGTTGTCGGTGTTAGAGAAAATCAACTTATCGGTTATTCGCTTGTCGTCGGTCTTAACAAGACAGGAGATGGAACGACCTCTGTCTTTACACTTCAATCAATCGCCAACATGTTAAAAGCAATGAACATCGATATGAATCCAAACGATATCAAATCGAAGAATGTCGCGGCTGTTGTCGTTACTGCAAAGTTATCCTCTTTCTCAAAACAGGGTGATACCCTAGACATTACGGTCTCAGCCATCGGTGACGCCAAGTCAATTGAAGGCGGGACACTGCTTATGACACCATTGAAAGGGGTGGATGGCAAGATCTACGCTTTAGGACAGGGCTCATTGAGCATAGGCGGAAAGAATGAAAGAGGCGGCGGCTCTTTAAATCATGCAACGGCCGGTATTGTCTATGGCGGCGGTATTGTCGAACGCGAAGTACCTTTAGACCTGTATCACCAGGATTACGTGACTTTGAGTCTTAAAAACAGCAGTTTCTCAAATGCTGTGAACCTTCAAAATGCGATCAACGGGATCTATCATATGCAAGTAGCGGTTGCACTTGATCCAAAATCGCTTAAGTTGAAACGCCCTGAAAACAGAAGCATGGTCGAGTTCTTGGCTGAAGTGCAAGAACTCGATATCAACTATATTCCTCTGGAGCGTATCGTTATCAATGAGAGAACAGGAACTATTGTTGCTGGTGTTAATATAGCTGTCTCACCGATCGTCATAACACACGGTGAGATCACTATCAAGATCGAAGAAAATGCGGCAGCCGGTCCGGGGAACAACCTTGAACTGGACAATGATATCGTCATCGGTCTTGAAGACAACCGTTTGCTGGCTAAAAAAGGCAGTTCGACGGTTGCCAATATAGCGCGTTCGTTACAAAAACTGGGTGCAACACCTAAAGACATCATCTCTATTTTGGAGACAATGAAAAAAGCAGGTGCCATCCAAGCTGAACTGGAGATAATCTAATGAATATTGACAACTCTGTAGCCTTGCTACAAAGCAAGCAAAATATACCGCGTATTGATAAGGGACTTGACAAAGTGGCATTAAAAAAGCAGACGGACCAGTTTGAGGCTATTATCCTAAAACAGCTGCTGGACACATCGATGAAAGATGAGAACACACTTTTTGGAAAAGACCCCGGCGACAAGATATACAACTCTATGTACAGGGATGAGATATCAAAAGTAGGAGCCGGAAATATGGGTATTTCTCAGATGCTTTTTGATTATCTTGCCGAAGGAAGGTGAAACGTGAGATTTGGCTAAAGTTTTTTCCTGATTCGTCGATATAATTTTATATAGTAATATTGACAAATCAAGGATAAATCATGATTTCCAAGGTAGGCCCAGGGGCCATTAGGAACACGTACCAAGAGAATGAAGCGAAAGACGCTTCTAAACGTCCCTCAACAATCGATAAGCAGGGGGACACCAGTAAGATTGAACAGCTTAAAAGTTCAATTCAAAACGGAGAGTATCAACTCGACCTCAAAGCTTTGGCGGAGAAGATAGCAGGCGAGATACTCTAAAAACTTAATAAAGTTGAGTAGGAGAGGACCATGTTATCGTATCATCTTGAAAGTGCTGTCAACGACTTAGAGCAGCTGGTAAAAATGAGTGAACAGGATATCGAAGATATCAAGCTTGCCAATCATAAAGACCAGTTTGAAAGACGTAAGATCAAAGAGGATATGATCCATAGCTTCGAAAACAAAAAAGCGATGATCGACAATGAGATATCCAAACTTATGACACAAAACCCTGATGTGTCATTGGATAAGCTTTTGAATGAACAAGAAAACTCCTGCTTGCAGAAACTTAAAGTCTCACTTGCCTCTTTGCGTGATGTCAACAAAAAATATGCAAAGATGGTCTTGGCAGTGTCATCATTTTATAACACCTTGCTAGAACGCCTTGTTCCTACGGAGATGCAGGGATATCAAAAGACGACCTCTAAAAACGCATCCTTTCTGGAAATAAGAGCGTAACATGGCTTCTATTTTCAATGGACTCAACATCGGGTACAGCGGTCTGACTGCTTCGCAGCTTGGGATCAATACGACAGGCCACAATATCTCAAATGCCGAGACGGAAGGTTACTCCCGTCAAAGAGTCGTTCAGCAGACTACGGTTCCTTTGGGAGCGATCATCCCTGGTGCACAGGGGAACGGGACACAGGTCAAAGAGATCGTCCGTATTCATGACGAATTTGTCTTTGACCGATACCGAAGTGATGGCGAAAGCAAAGAATATACTGATTTTCAGCGTCAGACCCTAGAAGAGCTCTCTACCTATTTTCCAGAGATCGAGAACGTGGGTATCAAATATGATATGCAAGAGTATTTTAATCTTTGGGGAGACCTTTCGATCAATCCTGATAATCAGGCTGTAAAAGTGGCTTTGGCACAGCAGACTCAAGTCCTTTCACGAGATATTGGACAGACACGAGACCAGATTACAGCGCTTCAATCTACACTTAATGAGCAGCTTAAAACAGCGATAGAAGAAGTCAACAGGATCGGTGAACAGATTGCTGTCTTAAATGGTGCGATCACGGATACGGAAGCTATCGAAGGTCAGCATGCTAATGACTTACGTGACCAGCGTGGCGTATTGGAACTCTCTCTGGCAAAGCTCATTGATGCGACTATCTTTGAAGGAAACCTTTCATCAGACATGCGAGTGAGCAGAGATATTGTCGAAAAAGGCGGTGACTATACTATAAATATTGCCGGCTTCAATGTGGTGGACGGGAAGACTTTCCATCCGATCGTCATTGATAATAAGGATAATCCTAATGCCTTTTACAAACTCTCTTTTGAACGTCAGGACGGTGTTCTTATCCCAATGGATGACGTGATAAAAGGCGGACGTGTGGGAGCGATCCTTGATCTTAGAGGCAGCAGTTTTGATGCTAATGGTGATCTGCAGAACGGACAGTTGCAAGAAGTCATCAATCAGCTTGACGGATTTGCACTTGGTTTGATCGAAAGTACCAACAATCTGTATGCCCAAGGTGCCCAGACAATAATGCAATCAGATACACTGACTATAGAACCTGAATTGCCTCTTGTGCATTCTGGATTAAACTTTAAAGAAGGCAGTTTTGATCTTATCGCATATGATATTGACGGGAATGAGACAGCACGACGTACGATCAATATTACACGAACTACGGTGATGGATGATTCAGGAAGTTTCCCTCCAAACGGTTCACTTAACAGTATTATGGGACAGCTGAATGCTGCAATAGATGATAATACAGACGGAAATGCGAATAATGATATCAATTCGATTTTAAAAGGCAGCACCTATGCCTATAATATTTCATCTCGAAGCGGTACTTTGAGTTTTGATATCAACGAGACGGATTTTCCCGGATATACCTTTGCTATAGAAGACAATCAAAGCAATGGCCTGGCTTCAGGGACTAATTTTGCAGGTGCAATCGGTATGAGCCGTTTTTTTGATGGGGACAGTGCCAAGAACATCGATCTTACGAACAGTCTGAAAGGGGATCCTGCCCTTATCAAAGCCAATAAATCTCCTGTAGATGGTGACAACAAGCTGGCTAACGATATGCTTCAGCTTCAGTTTGAAAATATAAGTTTTGAAGCAAACGGTGTTGTCACAGAAGAACGCCTGTATAGCTATTATGATGCTATAGTAACAGATGTAGGTACCCGAACGAATGCCGCTATCACTATCAATGATACGGTAACGGCGAAATTCAATGCGACTTTGCTTAGCTATGAATCGATCTCAAAGGTGAATATCGACGAAGAGATGGTCAATCTGATAAAATACCAAACAGCTTACGGAGCTGCTGCTAAGATAATCACGACTATAGATCAGATGATGGATACTCTTTTAGGTCTTAAGCAGTAAGATTCTGTGAAGGTTTTTACAGAGTGTTCTGTAATCTTCATCTAAAATGCTATACTTCTTTAAAAAAGAACATCTGTGCAAAAACCCTATCTTAGTATAATTATATTACTCCTTGTATTCCTTCTATCCTTTTTAGGCGGCTTTATCTACTCTGCTTCAGCCTATGAACTTGATGCTGCATCTATTCTTGTTTCACCGTCCTGGCAGCATCCTTTTGGAACGGACCGTCTGGGACGAGACCTGCTGGCACGTATTATAGAAGGTGGAAAGGTCTCCTTGATTATTGGTGTGGGATCTGCTTTTATCGCATCGTTTCTGGGGCTTATACTGGGAGCAACAGCCGGCTTTTTGAGAGGAGGGGTGGATAAGAGTTTTGTCGTCATGGTCGACCTCTTCTTGACATTCCCGACCTTCTTTCTTCTATTGGCGCTGATCTCTTATGTTAACGCATCCGTCCTTGTTCTTATTTTTATCATCTCTGTTACAGGATGGATGACAACAGGAAGACTTATCCGTTCGGAAAGTTTTTCAATAACCTCTCAGCCCTTTATAAAAATACTGAACATCGCCGGCATTAGTAAATGGAAGATATTGTTAAAATACTACACACCGCTATTGGCACCTATCTATTTTGTCTCTTTTACCTTTGGTGTTGGGGGTGCGATCTTGGCAGAATCAGGGCTGAGTTTTCTTGGTCTTGGGATAACAGCTCCTGAGATGAGCTGGGGAACGATACTCAGCACGGCAAAGTCTGTCAATGATATCGCCTGGTGGGTAGGTGTGTTTCCCGGGCTGATGATATTTCTCGTCACCTTTTCATTAATGAACATCTCAAACTATCTCCAAAAGATCAGCAATCAAAAAAAAGCATTGATAGGATAAAACATGGAAGAAAGATCAGTTAGACAAGGTCCTCTGCTTAAGATAGCAGCTGTTGTCATCATTATCGCAGGTCTTATGGCTGCAAAGAGCATCATCATCCCTATATTGTTAGCGATATTCATCACTATATTGATCTGGCCATTTTTGACGTGGCTTCAGGAAAAAGGTCTTAACAGCAGTTTTGCTCTGATAGGTGTCATTAGCTTTTTGATTTTGGCCTTGGCTCTTTTAGGGATGTTGATAAATGCATCTATGCAGGACTTTACCGCTAACTTGCCTATATATGAGATTAAGTTCAGGAATGCGATGTCCGATATGCTTACTCTTGTCCATGCCCAGGGGCTTGAGTTCTCAGATGAAAGTATCACCGATCTTGTAGATCCGGCAGAGATCGCAAATTATGCTTCCGGTTTTATTAAAGGTTTTGGTTCTGCTTTGACGAACGGTTTTATGATATTACTCTTGGTCATATTCATGCTGCTGGAAGTATCGGTCTTGCCAAAGAAATTGCAGCAGATACATGCAGATGCCTCTTTTCATGCGGCAGAGTTTTTAAGCAATGTCAAGCAGTATATGCTTATAAAAAGTGTGTTCTCTTTTTTTACAGGTCTTTTTGTCTATCTTTCTTTGTTGGTGATCGGACTTGATTATGCCCTATTATGGGGCGTTTTGGCCTTTTTATTGAACTTTATCCCTAATATAGGATCCATCATCGCAGCTATACCTGCAGTGCTCCTCGCTTTGATACAGTTTGGCTTTGTCGCTGTAGTAGAAGTCAGTCTCGTCTTTATTGTAGTCAATATTGTCCTGGGAAGTATTCTGGAGCCGAAATATATGGGGAAAGGACTTGGTCTTTCGACCTTGGTCGTTTTTGTCTCTTTGATCTTTTGGGGCTGGGTCTTCGGACCGGTAGGGATGTTGCTCTCTATTCCTTTGACTATTATGCTCAAACTCTCTTTGCAGCTGAACCCTCAGACAAGATGGATAGCCATTTTTCTGGGGTCGGGAGATAAATAGCTGGAAATATCTCCTATTTAACTTGGGAACTTTGCAGGTTCAGAGGTTTTTCACTCTCTCCTGAGGATGCTTTTTTTGCTTTTGATTTAGCATTTGCATCTTGCGGCACATAGCCTTCTTCGATCCATTGTTTGATCTGCTTTTTTGATTTGGAGAACTTTAGCCAGGCTTGTGCCTCTGAAGCATACCCTACACCTATACTTGTCCACTCCTTAATCTCTTTGGGTGTCTTCACCTTTATCTTCTTCCACTCTTTGATCTCTTGCGGAGTCTTGACTCCGGCCTCCAGCCATTTTTTAGCTTTTTGAGGTGTATTAAGCTGCGATGATTTCCAGGAAGCGACATTGTTCGCGTCGCTGAGACCGGCGTTTATCCATTCCTTTACTTCATCAGGAGTAGAGACCTTGGCATCTCTCCATTTGATGACATCTTGAGGATCAGTGACACCGGCATTGACCCATTGAGAAGCCTTTTTAGGTGTATCCAGTCCAAGCTTTTGCCACTCCAGCATCAGTGGATAGCGCATCTGAGATATATCAGCCCATTCGCCGGCTTCATGGGGAAGTTTTCCGGCATACTTCCATTCTGCTGCGATCTTGGCCAAAGGAATGTGGGCATTTATCCATTCGCCTGCTTCTTCAGGAGTCTCTATTCCTGAAAATTTCCATTCTTTTACAAGTTTAGGTTTTGTGACTTTTAGCTTAAGCCATTGCCTGCTTTCTTTGAAACTATTTACACCGGCTTTTTTCCATTGAGCGATCTCATTTATAGTCAATCCGAGTCTTTTCCAGTCTTGGACTTCTTCTGCTGTCATGACATTGATCTTTGTCCATTCTCCGGCTTCTTTGGAAGTATTGATTTCGATATTACTCCATTGTATGACTTCTTCAGGAGTGTTGATCCCGATATCCTTCCACTCTTTTGCATGCTCAGCACTGCGGACACCTGCTTTTGCCCATAAGAGGACCTCTTCGGGTGATGTTACGCCTATTTTAATCCAAGCATAGGCATGGGTAGGCTTGACGGCACCAATGGACATCCACTCCGAGACTTCTTCCGGCGTATTGACACCGGCTGCTTTCCAGCGCTTGTAGTCTTTAGGACTTACATTGATCCTTTCCCACCTTTCCCAACTGCTCTGACTACTTTCTGTACCGTCAAAACCTGCCTTCTGCCAAGGTGTAGGGGGACCACCGCAGCCTGATATAATTAAAACGATGATAAGACTTAAAAGGGTTTTTACGTGCATTTGATAGATCCTGATTATAAATTTTTATTGGGTGATGATAACAAAATATGTCTTTAAATCAAAAAAAAATAAAGTCAGCATTCTTGCTTACATACAATAGAACTGATTATACTCTGCAAAAGTTAATCTGCTGCTAAAAAGCTTAAATTGTGAAGAATTGTCCAATATATTGTTATTTAAAGTTTTTTTGCCATATAATAAAACTAAAAGGATGGAAAATGACAAAAGATGAAATGATCAAAGAGGCTAAAAAACAGTTGGCCAGTTTTCAAGCAGAGCTTAAAGAACTCAAAGAAGCCAGTTCACATCTTGGGGTAGAAGCCAAAAAACAGTTTGATATCGGTGCTAGAGAGCTTGAGACTCTATACAAAGAGGCAGATAAGACATTTGATGGACTTACCCATAAGGCTGAAGAAAACTATAAAGAGGCTAAAGACTTCATTGAGTTGACAAATAAGGCATTGAAGCATTCTTTTCACTATTTTATGTCGCATTACCGAAAAAAATAATCATATAGATCGCTTTTTAATTAGTGTTTATATCTGGATTGTTTGTGTTTTATGGTGATTTTAAAAAGTGGCGCGGTGGACGAGACTCGAACTCGCGACCCCCTGCGTGACAGGCAGGTATTCTAACCAACTGAACTACCACCGCATGTGCTAGAAGAAAGTAAACTTTCCGTTGTATTGACATTGTTTAAAAATGGTGGGCATTACAAGACTCGAACTTGTGACATCTACCTT
>JBFEIF010000049.1:0-16959 GCA_041553795.1 Sulfurimonadaceae bacterium | reverse complement strand
TGGTAGCCCCCGTGAGATTATGGATCTTGTTCCATTTTAAAAGGTGCTCGGTATAGCGTTCTACATGCTCGAAGAATGTATCGGGAAGGACGATCTTGTCGGATAAAAGTTTTGCTCTGAGGTCCATATTTCTCTTTCGTCTCTAAATATAGGGAATTATAGCAAAAACAAGCTAAGGCAGTTTTGCACACTCGCCAGCTCTTTAGTAAAGAGGCAAAATAAGCTATAATCTTCCATCTACAATCGCGAGTGAATAAATGAAACTTTTTTTTCAAAAGATCGGTTATCTTACCCTTATGCTTTTTCTCATCTCTCTTATTTCCTTCGGAGCGATACATGCCGCGCCTAACAGCTTTTTCGCTGCAGGTGAGCTCAATCCCAACATGACACCCGAGGTCTTGGAACATCTGAAGGCGGTTTATGGTCTGGATAAACCGCTTCATATCCAGTATTTTGACTGGATGCTGAACCTGCTCAGTCTGGATTTCGGTGTCTCCTTCGTCAGCGGGCAAAATGTCATCGACATGGTCAAAGACCGTATCGGCATCACCCTGGTGATGAACATCACCTCGATGGTTTTTGTCTTTGTAATCTCGATCTATCTGGGTGTCAAAGCAGCGCTCAGCAGCGGAAAACTCCCCGACACCTTCATCAAGCAGCTTTCACTTTTTTCTTTCTCTATGCCTTCGTTTTACATGGCGTTGCTGATGATCATGCTTTTTGCCGTGAAGCTGGAGTGGTTCCCGATCGCCGGACTTCATTCGATCACACCCAAAGAGGGTTTTGCCGAATATGTGGACATGGCCTGGCATCTTTTCTTGCCGATCTTCGTCATGATCTTTGTCTCTATCGGTTCGATGATCGTTTATGTCCGTTCTTTGGTGACGGAGATACTTAAGAGTGACTATTATTTCTTTGCAAAAGCACGGGGAATAGGGGATAAAGAGCTGCTGAGATATTTCATCCTGCCAAATCTTATGCCGCCTATCATCACCCTCTTGGGTCTCTCTCTGCCGGGACTCATAGGCGGTTCGGTCATTCTGGAGTCGATCTTCGGGATTGAAGGAATGGGTCAGCTTTTTTACATGTCAGCGCTCAGCCGTGACTACCCCGTTATCATGGGAATACTGATGGTCACAGCCTTTCTGACACTGCTGGGGAATATGTTCTCTGATCTGATACTGCTGAAGTTAAATCCATATTTTAAACGCGGGTAGATTATTTAAAGGAAAAGATTCTTAATATCTTTCCAAGTGTTTTCCAAAATCCATCGCTTGATGAAGTAGTGACTTTCTTGGTTGTAGGAGTGCTTTTTTCTGTAATCTCTGCTTTTATATCAGTGTTGTTTTTACGTACTTCTTCTTTCTGTGTATTGGGCTTTTCATGAGCTTCTGACTGGCTTGCTTGATGCTGTTTTGGGATTGCTTTTATAGCGTTGTTTCGTCTTTCTTTTGTATTTGGAGCAACTAATAAAGCCATAATAAGCACAGGTACTAGAAATAAAACAAGTGCAATTACAACAAACATAATGAGTTGTTTTAACGTCATATTCTTATTATTGATTTTTTTTACGTCTTCTCTTGCCTCTTGTTCAGTTTCTTCTTCTAAATTGTTGTCTTGCATATAAATATTCCTTTTTGTTGAAAATAATTATATCAAATAAGAAGTGAAACTTATGACTTGTGATAAAGGAAAAATAAAACGTAGAGGTGTAAAGAGAAGGTGTTCGATAAGAATAACCCAAGAGAAGCAAGGTTTCGAGAGCCCGCTGCTAAAGCGAACCCAGTGTTAACGTAGGCGTGAGGCTTTGCCTCTCACTGCTATTTAAATAGCGCCTCTAGAGAGTCGATTCCCTCTTTCTCTTCTTCGATCTTGCCAGACTCAGAAGTCACAGTACCTTCTTGCTCTTGAAGTTCAATAGCATAGCCTGTCAGCATGGATGCAAGACGGATATTGATACCGCTTTTCCCGATGGCTTTTGACTTTTGATCAGAAGGAAGGATGACCGTTGCTTTTTTCTCTTCGCCTTCAGCTGTTTCTTGGATGATGACAGAAGAGATGATCGCCGGGCTCATCGCACGGGAGATGAAAAGCTCAGGGATGTTTGTGAACTCGACACAGTCGATGTTCTCACCGTTCAGCTCTTCGCTTACAGCATTGATACGTACCCCTTTGACACCGACAGTGGCACCGACCGGATCGATCTTAGGATGCGTAGAGTAAAGTGCGATCTTTGCACGTTCACCCGGAATACGCGCTGAATGTTCGATGATGACTGCTTCGTCATTGATCTCAGGTACTTCAAGACGCAGAAGTTCCTCTAGGAACTTTGGACTTGTACGTGAAAGTTCGATGATCATCCCTTCGCTTTTGTCAACAGTCACACGGCGGACAACTGCTTTTAGGATATCACCCGGTTTGAAGACTTCGCCTTTGATCCGGCTTTTCATCGGAAGTACAGCACGGATCTCATCGAGTTCGACAAAGGTGTTCTGTGCGGCATCGACACGTGTGACACGTCCTGAGATGATCGTTCCGACCTTGCTTCTGAACTTGTTGTAGAGCTCGTCTTCGACAAGTCTCTGGATATGAAACTCGATCTCTCTGTGAAGCTGGCCTGCAGCTGTACGGCCGTAATCCTCAAGTTTGTGCTCATACTGAAGCTGATCGTCGATCTCGACGTCTTCGTCCAGCTCTTTTGCTTCAGTCAGTGAGATGTAGGCATCTGCAAGATCGCCTTTTAGTTCTTCGGCATTATCGGGTACGACTTTGATGATCTGAAAAATACTCGCAGCACGTGTCTCTTCATTGATATCGACTTCATAATCGAAGTGATCAGAGATCACGCGTTTTGCTGTCTGTATGAAAGCTGTCTTAAGCGCTTCTTTTACTTTTTCCGGCTCCAGGCCTTTTTCGTGTGCAATTGATTCAATAATGTCTACGATTTTTTCCACGTTGAAATCCTTAATAAAATGATTAACATTGATAAGTTTAGGGGTTAAGCGATTCAACCACACATCCCAATACGCAGGGCTCTGGTAAATCTTATCAAAAGAGAAAAAGATTATACATAAATTAGACTTAATAAGCTCTTTATTAAATTGCAGGTATAATCGCGGTATATTAAAACTCACAATCAGGAAAACACTATGGAATTAAAGCTAGTACGTACTGAAGTAAACGGTAAACCGAAAAAGACTGACTTGAAAAAAATCGAAGCAATGGTAGAAAAAGACGGTTCTGCGATCATCTATTTTGACAGAGACAACTCACACAAAGACCTTATTGCTCTTGGCGAACACTTTGAAAACAGCGAAAAAAGTTTCTACATGAGAGAAGTTCGTTATGGTCTTAACGACAATGACTACATGTATGAGGTACATGTTTTATAATTGTCTGACAATTATCAAATAAATCTGCATGAGTAAAAAAGTATTTATTGAAACACTCGGCTGCGCTATGAACGAGCGCGATACCGAGCATATGATCGCCGAACTGCATGAAAAAGAGAACTACGAAGTGACCAGTGACTCTGAGGATGCCGATCTTATTATCATCAATACCTGTTCCGTCCGTGAGCGTCCGGTGCATAAGCTTTTCTCTGAACTTGGCGGCTTCAACAAGAAGAAAAAAGCGGGGGCCAAGATCGGTGTATGCGGCTGTACGGCTTCGCATCTGGGAAAAGATATCATCAAACGTGCGCCTTATGTGGACTTTGTCCTTGGTGCAAGAAATGTCTCCAAGATCACGGAAGTACTTCACAAACCAAAAGCTGTGGAGATCGATATCGATTATGATGAGAGCCAGTTCGCATTTTCAGAGTTTCGCGGTTCCAAGCACAAGGCTTACGTCAACATCTCTATAGGGTGTGACAAGTCCTGTACTTTCTGTATCGTTCCAAAGACGCGAGGAGACGAGATATCTATTCCGACGGATCTCATTATCAAAGAGTGTGAAAGAGCAGCTGATACAGGTGTTCAGGAGATCTTCCTGCTGGGCCAGAACGTCAACAACTATGGCCGCCGTTTTTCAGGAGAACATGAAAAAGTCAACTTTACTGAACTGCTTCGCCGTATCTCGAAGATAGAGAAGATAAAGCGTATCCGTTTTACTTCTCCGCATCCTTTCCACATGGATGACGAGTTCCTTGAAGAGTTCGCTGCCAATCCTAAGATATGCAAGTCTATGCACATGCCTTTGCAAAGCGGTTCAAGCGAGATCTTGAAGATGATGAAGCGCGGTTACACGAAAGAGTGGTTCTTGAACCGTGCGGCAAAACTTCGAGCAATGGTCCCTGAAGCAAGTATATCGACGGATATCATCGTCGCCTTCCCGGGTGAAAGCGATGCTGATTTCGAAGAGACCATCGATGTCATGCGCAGTGTAAGATTCGACCAGGTCTTCTCTTTCAAATACTCTCCGCGTCCTTTGACGGAAGCGGCTGAGATGACGAACGAAGTAGACAGTGAAGTCGGTTCTGAACGTCTGGCGTATCTGCAGGGTTTTCAAAACTCGATCACAGACGAGATCACTGCCTCGTATCTAGGAAAGACCTATGAGGTCTTTTTTGAAGAGACACGTGAAGGCGGTTATATTGCCGGACGTAGCGACAATAATATCATGATCAAAGTCCTGGCAGATGAGAGTCTTCTAGGGACCTTCGCAAAGGTAAAGATCATTAAGACAGGGCGTATGGCCCAAGTCGGTGAGTTCATTGATTAAGAAGCTTTCCCGCAGATTAGCTTCTATCTTTCTTCCTTTTATAGGCGCGTTATTGATGCGCCTTATCTATCTGACCTCTAAAAAAACATTTCATTTTCCTGATAATATCCCGGATGAACGTTGTGTCATCGGATCATGGCACGGTGATCTTCTGATGCAGCCTTTTTCGTACAGAAAATGGCGCAAAGAACCCAAGGCGGTTATCATGATCTCAGAGCATTTCGACGGCGAACTCATCGCAAAGACAGTGGGGTATTTCGGTCTGGGTACGATACGCGGTTCCTCACGAAGGGGGGCAGCACGTGTCTTGATGCAGGCCATCAAAAAAGTCAAGGAGGGCTATGATCTGGGCATAACACCGGATGGACCCAAGGGGCCTCGTTTTAGTGTGAGCGAAGGGATAATTGTTGTGGCACAAAAGCTTGACCGGCCCATAGTACTGCTGAACTGTGTGCCGAGCCGATATTGGCAGCTGGGCTCATGGGACAGGTTTGTCGTTCCCAAACCGTTTTGCCACCTTGAGTTCTACTGCAGCGAACCGATCCGTGTGACAGAGATGGAAATGGAAGCAGCTAAACAGTTGATTCATGATAAACTGATGCAAAAGAGCATTGTCTAATATCGCCTGATCTCTAAGCAATAGAAAGGAAGAATTATGGCTAAATCGATCAAACGTTACCGCTACTGGGTTTTAGTCACACTGCTTCTGATGAGTGGTATGGGACTGTATTTTGTCTTCAATCCTTCATACCAAAGATCACTTGAATCAAAGTTTTATTACTCGATGGGCGATTATGAAAAGGCCTATGTCCTTTCAAGTGAAGCCTATGCGATGGAGCCCTACAACCGCATGGCACGTTCAGTCATGGTACAGAGCCAGTACGCCCTCCGTTATGTGAACTACAACCTCGAAGCGAAGAAATACCTTGAAGAGATACAGAAATATGCCGATCAGGAAAAGATTTCACGTGCTGAGCAGATGCGCATCAAGATGATGTGCAGTATCATGATCGAGAAGCATGAAAAGATGCAGCCGACTATCCTCATCGACAAAGAGCTTGTCCAAGAGGCGGAAGAAAACTATAAAAAGTTCATAAAGCTTTATGAAAACCTTGTTAAAATCATATAGACTTCCTTTTCTGGACTATCTCAGCGACATCAGAGGCTACTCTGATCTGACGGTCAAGACCTATGCAATGGCTATCGACGAGGCTTTTAGATATCTGCGTATCGAAGAGAACACCCTCAACCTCAATCCCTACCGACTGCATATTGCCTCGTTGAATGCCAAGACCATCTCGAAAAAACTCTCGGCTGTACGTTCTTTTGTCACCTTCATGCAAGATCAGGGGGAGAATATTATGCTTAAAGGTGATACCCCTATCAAAGTCGCCAAGACGCTTCCCAAACCGGTCTCGCATGAGCATATAAAAGAGGCAATAGCGGCTGCGGACGCAGAAGAAGAACTGATAATAGTGATGCTTTACACCTTGGGACTTCGTATCAGCGAACTCTCATCTTTGCTCCTTGAGGACATAGACAAAGAGTGGATCAGGGTCTGGGGTAAAGGAAACAAGCAGAGACAGCTTCCTCTCTTGAGGATGAGCTATGAACTGATTGAGAAGTATAAGCGTGAAAACGCGCCGAGAAAGTTCCTTTTTGAGAAAAATGGAGCTAAATTAAGCGAAAATAGTTTAAGATATAAATTAACATCACTTTTTAAGAAAATCGGTATGCATGTAACACCGCACATGCTTAGACACTCGTACGCGACACATTTGTTAAATAACGATGCACGAATTGCCGATGTTAGTGAACTTTTAGGGCATTCTTCCATGGCAACAACTCAGATCTATACGAAACTGAGTTCGCAGCTTAAGATGAAAAACTATCAACAGGCCCACCCTTTGGCGCAAGGAGCGAAATGAAACTTTCTCGTATTATTAAAAATCTATATCAGCAGATTTTTATCGGGATCGTTGTTCAGCGCACAAGTGTGAAGGTGCACGTGCAGATGCGCAAGGGTAAAAAGATCGAGTCGGAAAAATCCAGAGAATTCGTTATCTCCGGAGCACGACCGAGCCCTGAACTGAATGAGTTTATCAAGTCCTATATGGATGAGTCTCCCTTCGCCTATATCGCTATCTTGAACGATGCCTTGAATCAGGGAGCTATCCCTACCTGTTCGATGCATCAGGCCGAAAACTTCAGTGACCTCGGGTCCTGCGTCACTTTGTGCAATGAGAACAAGTGGATGGTCTATTCAGAGAAGAGCGAACTGAACCACATCCAAAAACGTTTTGCACAAAGCGGTCTGGACTTCATCTTCTCCCCTTTCTTTATCCTTGCGACATACTTTGCCGACAAAACAGCAGGCAAGACTTCTCTTTTGGCCCTGATCCAGGATGATTATCTCAGTCTGTGTATCTTTGGCGAAGGCGAACTCCTTTTTGCCAACCATTATACGACGACAGATGCAGTTGAGGACGAAATGATGAGCTCTGATCTTGAAGAGAGTGCTGAGGAGAGCCTGGGGTTCAACCTTGAGGACGACGATGATCTATCGATCAATCTTGACGATATCGATGCCCTGGACGAACTTGATGCTCTGGATGATCTGGACAATCTTCAAGATCTTGATGACCTAGATGATCTTGATGATATCGAAGACTTTGAAGAGTCTTTGAACGAAGCGGTTGAAGAGAGTGAAGTCGCATTGGAAGAGGCGAAGACAAAGTATGATTCCAAGATCGACAACTTCTCAGACGACTATAAGCGTTTTCAGCTTATTCAAGCCGCTTTGCAACACTTCTATGCTGATGAAAAGTACAACAACAAGTTTGTCGAAGAGATCTATATCGCCGATGCCGCAGGGTCAGGTCCTGACCTATCCCGTTTCATAGAAGAGGAGCTTTTTGTCTCTGTGTTCAAACGCACTATCGATCTTGATAAAGAGATAGTAGCTATGGCGGTCAGGGAGGCAAGCCATGCAATATAGTTTTATCAAGCCCCGCCAGAAATCATTGGTCAGCGCCGAGTTCAAGCTTCTGTTCTTTTTCTTCAGTATTACCATAGCTATGCTCCTGGTTTCCTACTCATTCCTGAAGATCAAGACGCTGATGTATGAGACAAACATCGAAGAACTCCTGGCAAAGGGAGAGACACTTAAGGGCGATATCGTCTCTATGCATGAGGAGATCGCTTTCATACAGATTGAAAAACGCCATGCGGAAGGCGTCTATACAGAAAATACGGTACTTAAAGAGAGCATTCATAATCTTTTCGATCTTGTCCCTGAAAAGATAACCCTTTCTCAGGCATTGTTGAAAGAAGACGAACTGATACTGTATGGTGTGACACCGAGCAAAGAAGTGTATGAGTTCTTGCTTCAGGCACCGTTGCGTTCGATCTTTCATCGTTCTTACACAAGCTATTACGCTATGCCCAACGGTTGGTACTCTTTTGTCTCCAAAAACTATCTTGACAGGGAGATAACAGCACAGTGAAGTTTCATATCAGCCGTCAGATGATCTATGTCCTGGCTTTGGCCGTCGTCTTTTTGATCATCGTCTTTATCTTCGCCTTTACTTTTTTGATCCCGATAGGGAAAGAGTACCGCATAGCAAGGATGGAGTCGAAAAAAGTCTCCTATCATGTCGATATCATACAAGATGAATATGACAAGGTCTATGAGAAGCTTAAGGGCTTACAGACCGACAATCGCCATGTCATCGGTGCCTACAAGACGATCTTCAATCCGGACCGCTTTAAAAAGATGTATGCTTCGCACTTCGAGAGCTTTACACTTTCGGAACTAGCTATGCACTCACAAGACGGCGAGTTCGCGGTTTACGAGGTCAACACTTCTTCGCTTATCCAGTCTCCACAAGGTTTCTATGACTTCTTGGACGGTGTAAACAAAAGTGACAACATCATCGGAGTCAACTTCCCTATCCACTTTGAAAGAGACGCCAATCTCATCAAATCATCCTTCACCATGCATGTATATATAGCAGGACAGAAAATAAAGATGGACGAGCCTCGAGCGGAGCAGTAAGCTTTGTGCAAGTGATTGTTTTGCTGTAGAGAAAACGATTGCACGCTTGTATCCTTTCTTTTACTTTACTGTCATCAGTCTGAGGGTTCTTCTTTCTGACTTGTAAATAAAAAGATCTCTAGAGAGAGCAGGGTAAGAAGCGGGTGTAAAGAATAAAGGCAATCGGTGCCTTGAAGAGGTAGGGTCGGAGCTTGGCTGGAACACCGAGTTCTCGGCACTCCTCTTTGAACGCTTTGTCCATTGTTTCGTTGAGGTAAGGTGCTATATAGTAGATACCTTTGTCGAGTACAACCAGGAACCTTCGTCCGGCAATGATCTCATTGTGCGTCTTGAGCTCTTCTCTTTGGGATGCGGTCAGAATATAGCCCTTAGCCTTGAGGACTTTGTCGATATGATAGATATCATTTCGTCTGTTTCCGGTGGAAAGGAAGAGGGTCATCTCTTCGGCTTCGTGAAGGGCAACTTCCTTTATTAACTCCTGTACATCTTCTTCAAGATAGGAAAAACTCTGTTTGATGCCTTGGCCGTACTCACGGATGAGCTTGCCGGCTATCTCATGTCTGAAGTAGTTTCGCTTGTAGGAGAGATCATCGTTCGTTTCATCATGAAACCAGCGCAGTCTATTTTTATCAAGATAGGCAAGGATATCTTCTTTGGATGTCTCGATAAGCGGGCGTAGCAGCCTGTAGCCTGAGCGTATTTCTTCTGCTCTCATCCCGACCAGTTCGGCAGCTCCCGCACCTTTACATAACTGCATCAGCATCCATTCGAGTCTGTCTTGAAGATGATGGGCTGTAAGTAGAGCAGTGTAAGCGTGTTTCTTGATCAGCTCTTCAAAAAAATCGTAGCGGATACGTCTGGCTTCATATTCGAAGTTCTGTTCGATCTTGGGTGCCTGGAGCAGATGGCACTGAAGCCCGTGTTTATATGCCAGCTCCTGCGCATAGCGGACCTCTTCATCCGCCTGAGTACGCAGACCGTAATGGACGATGGCAATATCAAAAGGAATGGAATATTCAAGAAGGGTGAAAAAAAGTGCTGTTGAGTCGGCTCCGCCGGAAAAGGCCAGGAGAAGTCTTTCGTCTTTAAGAGGCCGGAGCGTTTCAGATGAGAGAAGGCTCACGGTCTCTCTTAGCGGATGACGGTAGCTAAAAGTTTGTCACCAACTTTTTCGGTGATGCGTGCAGTGTAGACTTTTCCGAACTCTAGGGTGACATCGTCTCCCAGTTCATTGTCATTGACATAGATCTCGCCGTCGATCTCCGGTGTCCATCCGAGTTCGCGTGCAGAAAGCAGGTACTCATGTTCGTCGCTTTCGCCGTCAATGACAAGTTCGACCTCTTTGCCGACTCTGGCTTGAAGACTCTTGTGCATGACCTCTTTAGCGATCTCGCCCATGATCTCGGCACGTTCGTCGATGACATCCTGCTCAAGTTTGTTTTCCATCTCGTAGGCATCCGTTCCCTCTTCATCTGAATAGGCGAAGGTAGAGATACGGTCAAAACCGAAGGTACGTGCGAACTCGCACATCTCTTCAAAGTCCTCTTCCGTCTCTCCCGGGTGACCGACAATAAAGGAGGTACGCAAGAAAGCATTCGGAAGAGTCTTCATGTATTCCAGCTGTTCGATCGTCTTCTCTTTTCCGAATCCGCGCTTCATCATCTTTAGCAGTCTGTCTGAGATATGCTGGATCGGCATATCAAAGTAGTTATGAAAGACAGGAGATTTGGCGATCTCGCCTAAGAGCTTCTGGCTTGCTGTCGTCGGATAAAGATAAAGCAGTCTCGCAGAACGGACACCCTCGATCAGTTCGATACGCTTGATAAGGTGGATAAGCCCATCTTTGACGTTCTTGTCGCGAAGGTAAGAACTTGAGTCCTGCGAGATGAAGGAGAAGTCATAATAGCCTTGACGCACCAAAGATTCGACTTCCTGAGCGACCATGTCCAGATCGCGGGACTTCAGTTTTCCCTTGAACGAAGGAATGGCACAAAAGGAACAGGTCTGGTTACAGCCTTCCGAGAACTTGATATAGGCGTGGTAGGTGGAACCGGTGATGACGCGTTCTTCATTGCCTATGAGGTAGGTCTTCTCAGAAAAACGGCTCTGTTTTGCAGACAAAAGGGCATCGATCTGATCATAATCACCGACACCGGTAAAGATATCAACCTCTTTCATCTCTTTTTGAAGGTCCTCTTTATAACGCTCGCTTAGACATCCTGCCATGACAAGAAGGGAGTCTGAACGGCGCTGTTCATGAAGGTTTAGAACAGTGTTGATGCTTTCTTCTTTTGCCGCATCGATGAATCCGCAGGTGTTGACGATGATGACATCGGCTTCATCGCTCGCGTCCGTCATCTCGAAATCACGCAGTTTGCCCAGCATGACTTCAGTGTCAACAAGGTTTTTGGTACAGCCGAGTGAGACGATATGGAGTTTCTTGACCGGCTTCTCTTCTGTGAATTTCATGTTTGTTTGCAAATGGCTTCCTTAATATATTAATGGAATTATAGCTAATTACAAATTATATATCTGTTTATTGTTTCTACTAAAGAGGAGGCTTTTGCTTTAGAGAAGAAAAGAAAGGTCTGAGAGAGACGCTTCTTTATGATTTGAGTGCGATAAGGCGTTTGGTGATCTCTTGCATAAGTTTGAGACTCACAAGAGGATAATCGAGTATAAACTGTTGAAAGGACTCTCCTGAAAGCTCCAGGGTAGTCACAGGACTTTTAGCCGTGACAGTCGCAGTGCGCGGAAGCTTGGAAAGGATGGATATCTCGCCGACGTAATCGCCTTCTTTGATGAGAGCGACTTCTTTTTCCTCTTTTTCAGTATGCACACTGACGACAGCTTGGCCATGTGTGATAACAAAGAGCGAATCACCGGAATCATTTTCACTGACCAAGACATCATTGGCATCAAAGCTGATCTCAAACATCTCGGATGCGAGTTTTGAAAGATCATTTGACTTGATATGCGAGAAGAGAGGTACGCGTTGAAGATAGGCCTCTTTTTCGATCTGGGTGAGTGCTTCCGTCTTGTGGATGACCTTTTGTGCTATCTCTTTGACAAGTGTGGATGGATGATCGCTGAAATCACTGATGGAAAAACGCCCAAGCGCATCAGCATATTCCTGAGCAGCGACATAGATACTGCAGGCCACCGTCTTGTTGTTTGACGACTGCAGCAGATGCTTGAGCGTCTCTTCAAGATGCCGGGGGGTAAAGATGTTCTCTTTTTTGATGTTTTCGTCAAAAAGCTGTCCGAACCTTTCTTGTATCTCTTTGTGCTCACCCTCAAATATTTTAAGTAGAAAGCTTTTGTAAGAAGCATCATCGGCATGCAGGCCCTGGATTATATGTTTGGTCTGGTCGGGAGAATAGAGCAGGTGCAGGTGGGCTTTGAGCTCCTGCAAGAGATTAAGCCGATTTTCGTCCAGAATAAAGTAAAGGTACTTCAGCCACAAAGACTTCTCAAAACTGTAGGACTTGCACAAGCTTGTGTATTGGATCAGTTCATCCAAAAGATTATTGATCTGATCATGGATGAGGGCATCTTTGTTGACGATCTTGTTAAAGATATAGGTGTGCTCTTCATCGGAGATGTTAAAGAGGACCTGCAGGTTGCGTATGCTTTTGTCCATGTTTTTGGCATTCTTCATGATCAGTTTCGAAAGGGCTGTTCTGTAGTGCTGAAGCTGATACAGTTTTTCACTGCTGAGACTGAGCGGATCAGGGCTGACATCGGTACAGGAGCGTTTGAATGAGCTTATGATCTCTTCGTGTTCATCTTTGGTGATATTGAACTGCTTCTGGAACTTTTCGATGATATGTTCGTTCTCGCTTGACAAGATGCCGTTATAGAAAAGTTCCTCTATTGTCTCTTTGTAGATCTCCAAATGTTTTTGGTGGTCTTTTTGCTGGTTCACATAGGTATAATAGATCTCTTTGAGATTCTTTGAAGGCGGAAGGATCTCACTCCATTTTTGCAATATCTTGCGGGCAAACTTCTCCTGAAGAAAGTATTTTTCTTCTCTAAATATCTCTTTATACAAGAGTGTCGACGAAGCGACGATCAAGACGAAATGAAAGAGTGTATAAGCAATAGGATAAGCCGAATAGGACGGTGCACCTGCAAAGATGTAGAAGATGTTGAAGGCAGTAAAGGCGACGATGACATTGACAATATGGACGATGGTCTTTGTCTCTTTATCTTTGGTTTGTCCTATTTTTTGCAGCAGGCTTTCAATGAATGAAAAGAGAAGGTAGCTCAGGAAGGAAAAGGTGATCAGACTCAAGGGAGCCGCGATCAGTAATGGAATCGTCTCCAAAAAGAAAAACCCGCCGGAAAAAAGGTGTTCCTGAACACTAAGGGTGTTTTCTGTCCATGATCCTGAAAAGTAATAATCCCATGAGCCCGCTTTGAGGTAATAATAAAAATAAAAGCCCAGTACAAGACCGGGGAAAGAGTAAAATGCGATCCTCTTTTTAGGGTCTGTGCCCTCTTTCCAGTAACTGCTTTCCATATCGATATCGGGACAGTTCGTCTTGCAGGCACTGCAGGTTCCACAGGCAGAGTTCGGAGTCGATTTGTTGGTCGACGATGAGGAATATATCCGTTCGACAAGGGATACCGGACAGAAAAAATTACACCAGGTCTTTCCTGTAAAGATAAGTCCGCTCAGAGCAGCAAGAAGGATGACAGAGATAAAAAAGATATCCAAAAGAAGGCTTGAACTGTTTAAAAAGTAAAGGCGCGAGGTAAATGCGCTCAAGAGTACACTGAACTGTACCAGGTATAGGTTTTTCTCAAACCAGGGGTGGACTTTTCTTTTTTGAAAGAGATGGATGTTTTGTGTCAGTTTGGCAAATAAAGAGAGAGGACAGATGTTCCGCCACCGGTTGTACCCTATCAATATGATAAAGAGGGGCACGACAGGGATGACAAGTGTCCAGACTATCGCTGTCCCATTTTGCATGAAGGTCAAAGCATAGAGTAAGAACACAAAGACAAAAAGTGTCAGCGGGGCAAAGGTCTTGGTAAACATCGATTATTTAAAGACTTCCCATTTGTATCGTACCATAGGTGTATCTGTCTGATTTCCCCATTGCCGTAAAGAGGCGTCATAGACTTTCAAGTTTTTAAAATGCATGACGCGGCTGAGTACAAACCAGTTCATAGAAGCCTCAAGACCTCCCGTACAGTACAGAAGTACTTCTTCATCTTGTTTCAGTTCAAGACCTGCATAAAAGATCTCATCAAGTTTCTCTTTAGGAGAGAGCAGACCGTCTTCTTCAAAACTGTTCTTCCAAGAATTGCTCATACCGCCTTTGATATGACCGTTTCTTTTGACACCCTTGCTATCCAAACGGCCGAAATAAAAGTCGGCAGGACGTGCTTCGACCATAGGGACTTTGCCGATGTTCTTTTTGACATAAGCCATATCTACAAGGATATTCTCATCCGGTTTTGCTGTAAAGTCTCCTTTTTCCGGTGCATGTGTATCGGTTGTGAAGGCATAGTCATGATATTTCCATTCACCTGTCCCTCCGTCAAGGATAAAGACATTGTAAAAACCGACACGTGCCATTGCCAGAGCAAGATAACTAGCTTTAAGAAGGCCCTTTTCCTTGTTATGTTCGTAGATGACGACTTTCGAGTCATTGTTGATACCATAGCCTTGCATCAATGCTTCGATCTCTTTGGGAGAGTTCATAAGCATATAGGTATCGACGGTATGACGCCACTTTCCGACTTGAGTAGACTGGGCATTCCCAATATGTCCTTCCGAATAGTCTTTTTCAGAACCGACATCCAGAAGGATGAGGTTTGGTTCATTTAACTGTGCACTTAAGTCATGTGCGGATATAAAACCGTTGTTGGCAAGAAGCGACAGGGAGAGACTAAAGAGAACGAAAATAATTTTCATAGGGACCTCAGAAGATGTTTTTTTAGTATTCTATTTTTTTGCTACTTTGAATGTCCTGAAAATAGGGTCTGATGATATATGTTGATTTTTAATGATCCTGTTGGCGGTTATTTTCAGCAGTTTCGGCTATTGATCGTCTTATTGAGAAGGCCTAAATAATAAGATAAGCCCTGTCATCTTGTGAAGCCTTAAAAGTTTTTAGTCATGAGACTTGCTATAATTCCATCACAACAACTTTACAGGATTATATATATGCCGGCATTTTTTCTTAAGGCTCCGCGTCTTTTACGTTTTTTATCTCTATTTGTACTGAGTATGACATCACTTTTTATCATCTTGCACCTTGCTTTTTGGATGGTCTACGAAGATCCGGCTTCTCCGCTTTCTTCTGCTGATTTCTGGCAGGCGCTGTGGATCGGGTCGCGTTTTGATCTGCGTATCGCCCTTGTCATGATCCTGCCTATCTTCTTTTTGGGCTGGATCAAATGGCTGAACCCTTTTTATTCAAAATATACCAAGTATTTTTGGATGGCCTATCTGACTTTGATGTTCAGTGTCATCGGTATGTTCTATATTGTCGATTTTGGACATTATGCTTATCTTGGGTTGCGGTTGGATGCAACTGCTTTACGATTTCTTGAAGATCTTGCCATCTCGACAGACATGGTCATGGAATCCTATCCTGTGTTTTGGATCGCTTTGGCTTATCTCGCTTCGATCACTCTCTTTGTCGTTGCTTTGAACCTGCTGTACGAAAGATGTGCAAGACAGAAAACTCCGGAATACAAGGCACTTAAGTCTGTCATCATAGGCTTTGTGGCTTTGCTGGTCGTGACACTGGGTGTGATGAGTAAGTTCTCGCAATACCCACTTAGATGGTCAGAAGCTACCTTTAGTGCGCACCCATTTGCGGCCCAGTTCACCTATAATCCCGTGCATTACTTTTTTGACACCCTTAAAAACGGCGGAGTGACCTATGATAAGGCAAAGGTCACAGAGAACTATGACCTTATGGCAGAATTTTTGGGTGTACAGAACAAAGACCTTGAGAATCTGAATTATCAGCGTGATGCCAAAGCGATGTTCACACGTGAGAAAAAGCCTAATATCGTCATCGTCATCGTGGAATCTTTTGCCTCGTACAAGACCTCCTTGACTGAGACCAAATATGATCCGACCCCGGAGTTTAAAAAGTTGGCGGATGAAGGCTATTACTTTAAGAACTTTTTCACACCTTCAACTGGTACGGCGCGTTCAATCTTTACGACGGTGACAAGTATGCCGGATGTGGAAAAACGGGGGACTTCAAGTCGCAATCCGCTTATTGTCAATCAGCACAGTATTGCCAATGAGTTTAAGGGATATGAGAAGTTTTACTTTATCGGCGGTTCGGCTTCATGGGGAAATATCCGTGGGGTATTGACAAAAAATATGGATGGTCTGAACCTTTATGAAGAAGGCAGTTACAGCTCACCGAGAAATGATGTCTGGGGTATTTCTGACCTGAATCTGTTTAAAGAGGCCAATGCCGTATTAAAAGAGCAGACAAAGCCTTTTCTTGCTTTTATACAGACTTCCGGAAATCACAGACCTTATACGATCCCGGAGGATTCCGAAGGCTTTGAGCTTTCAGATGTCCCTGATGAAGAGATCAGTCAATACGGTTTCCAGTCTAATAAAGAGTATAACGCCTATCGGTTGATGGATTACTCTATCGGCAGTTTTATCAAACAGGCCAAAGAGGCAGGATATGACAAGGATACTATTTTTGTCTTTTGGGGGGATCACGGTATAGACGGTATCTGCGGGCCGGAAGCATTTACCTGTGATAATACTTCTCAGCTTAACCTTGGGGCACATCGTGTCCCTTTTGTCATCTGGGCCCCGGGATATATCAAAGAGCCTAAGGTATTTGACAAAGTGGCTTCCGAAGTGGATGCTCTGGCAACGATAGCAAGTTTTGCAGGACAGCCTTATAGAGCCACGACTCTGGGAAGGGACCTGTTTGACCCTCAGTATGATGCATCCCGTTATGCCTTTACCGTCTTGCATTCAAAGCCTTTACAGATCGGTCTGGTGGATGAAAAATACTGGCTTAAGATGAGCGAGAACGGAGAAAATGTACATCTGTATGAACTAATGGGAGATAACCCTCGTGACGATGTCAGTTCTGCTCATATTGAAAAGACGCAAGAGATGAAAACACTCACCAATGCCATTCATAAGACGGTTCAATACATGCTTCATAATA
>JBFEIF010000048.1:0-17154 GCA_041553795.1 Sulfurimonadaceae bacterium | reverse complement strand
GCCAAAGATCTTGAAGAAAAAGGATATGAAGATGTCATCTCTTCTGTCTGACTTGCTTGACAAGTCCTCAAACCTCAAGCCAATACCGGGTAAACGAGAAGAGAGGTGGCGATTTTCTCCCTTGGACACCTATCTTCAAAAGGAGTACAAGACTGTTTCTGATACTCATGCCACACTTCCCCAACGCTCGGGCGAAGACTACTGGATATTTTTTAAAGATTCTAAGGTATTGGAATTGGAGCTTCCTCCAAGTGTCCATGTCAGGCACGGACAGGACAGTCTTGAACTGAACTTTTTTGAGGATATCTCTGTCTACCTTCATATGGATCATTCCAAAGCGACCTTTGTAGACTTCAGTCTGAATATCATCATCCAAGAACATGTCAATGTACATCTATACCATACCTATGAGAGCGGAAGCGAGGGATTCTTCCTGCACAATGAAAACATCAAACTCGAACCCTATTCCGGACTATCCCGAACACAGATACAGGACCTCTCTCCCACAGCAGTCCTTATTCTGCAAAGCAATATACATCTGGACAACAACACCCTGCTCAAAGACTTTGCTTTACTCAAAGAAGGCGAATATGTCCATAATCTTGTACACGTAGACATGCATTATCAAAGCGAAGTCGATATAACATCCCTTCTGCTAAGCCATAACCAACAAAGGCATATATTCTCCTGCGATATTAACCATCTGGCTGACCGCTCAAAAAGCACGCTGCTTTCAAAACAGGTCATCCGCAATCACAGTATCTGCGTCTTTGATGCCAATACAAAGATCGAACAGGGAACAAAGGGCACCGAAGCAAAACAGACTAGCCGTGCCCTCCTTCTGGACGAGTCGGCCCAGGTTCACTCCATGCCGCATCTTGAGATCTACAGTGATGATCTCACGGCTTCCCACGGTTCCACCGTAGGCGAACTGGATATGCAGTCTATCGCCTATATCCGTTCACGGGGGATCAGTGAAGAAAAGGCCAGAGAGATCCTCATCAATGCTTTTATCAGCGACACACTTGAGAATATAAATGATGCTGAGCATAAGATACGGGTCGAAAAGCTTTTGGGAGCTTCAGATGAGACGGAATGACTTTCCTTTTTTTGATCACCAGGAGATCATCTACCTCGATAATGCCGCCACGACACAAAAACCGAAGATAGTCTTGGACAAGATGGACGAATACTATACCTCGTACTGCGCCAATACACACAGAGGGTCTCACGACCTAGGTAACCGAACGACACAGGAGTTTGAAGATGCACGAAAATGTGCAGCAGATTTCATAGGTGCTCAGACAAATGAACTTATCTTCACCAGAGGAACGACCGAATCCATCAATCTTCTTGCCGCCACCTATGTCAAAGAGAACTTTGACACAGTCATACTCTCTGAGCTCGAGCACCATTCCAATATTCTGCCTTGGCAGCTGCATGACCTACACTTGGAAGTGATCCCTTTGGATAAAGACTTGCAGATTGATATTGGGGCTTATGAGTCCCTGCTAAAAAAACACCCCAACAGCTTTGTTGCTATCACCCATATCTCCAATGCTTTTGGCATCATCAACCCTGTCAAAGAACTGATCCGTATTGCGCATCAATATTCCTGCCCTGTCCTTATCGACGGAGCACAGGCTCTTGCCCATGTCAACATCGACGTCAAAGACCTGAACGCCGACTTTTATGCTGTCTCAGCCCATAAGGCTTACGGACCGACAGGCATCGGTGCCCTGTATGGGAAATATGAGCTTCTAGAGAGGATGAGTCCCTATCAGGGAGGCGGAAGCATGATCGATGATGTGAGTTTTGATTATTCGACTTTTTTGGATCCTCCATTTCGTTTTGAAGCAGGCACCCAGGCTATAGCTGAAGCTATCGGTTTCAAAGCGGCACTTCTTTACCTCAAAGAGGTACGAGGGCTTGCTGAGCATAACAGGATACTACTCTCTTATGCCAAACAAAGACTGCAGGAATTGGATAATATTATCCTCTACACCCAGAGTGAACATGTCTGCGGAAATATCAGCTTCAATATAAAAGATATCCATCATGACGATATAGGTATCTTGCTTTCCAAGCAGAAGATCATGCTCCGAACAGGCCATCACTGCGCACTTCCTATTATGAAAAGACTTAAGACCCAAGGGACTGTCCGTCTCAGTTTTGCCATGTACAACACGAAAGAGGAGATCGACACGACTATCAAAGCACTTACAAAAGCTGTGGAGATGTTACGATGACGCTTTTGGAGACGATCACGGCCATTAAAGATGAGCTGGAACTTTTTGATGATGTCATGGACAAATACGAATATATCATCGAACTTGGGACTAAACTTTCCCCTCTTAAAGAGCGCTTCAAGACATCGCTTTACAAGGTACAGGGATGCCAGTCTCAGCTCTGGCTTCATCCCTATACAGACAAGGGAAGAGTCTATTTTGAAGCGGACGGCGATGCCTTGATATCCAAAGGCCTGGCTTCTATCCTGATCCGAATATACTCAGGGCACACGGCCGCTGATATCGTGGGAACGGACCCTTCGCATCTTAAAGAACTCCATTTGAGCGAGATCATCTCATCCGGACGTCAAAATGGCATAGCATCGATGCTCAAAAGGATCTATGCCTTTGCAAAGGAGACAGAAGATGCCTGACATGGACGAGTTCAAAGATATCAGACAAAAGGTCATCTCTTATCTCGAGAACATCTACGATCCTGAGATACCTGTCAACATATACCGTTTGGGGCTTATCTACAAGATAGAGTTTGTGCGTTTGGGTGACAAAATCTGCTGTAACATTGAGATGACCCTCACCTCTGCTGCCTGTCCTGTAGCCGAAAGTCTTATTGATCAGGTCTATAATATTGCCTATATGATCGATGAGATCGATGAGATGAGGGTCGACGTCGTCTTTGATCCGCCATGGAGTCAGGACAAGATGTCTTATGAAGCGAAGCTGGAGCTTGGACTTCTTTAGTGAAGCGCTCTCGTCTATACATCCGGTGTCTTAAGAAGGTCGTTCAAGGCATCTGAGATATTCGTATATTCAAACTCAAAACCTTTGTCCAATAGATGTTTTGGGTAGGCATTCTGACCCTCAAGCATCAATGCCGCACCCTCGGCAAAGACCAATCTCAATATCCACGCCGGCACAGGAAAGAGTGTCGGTCGGTGAAGCACACTGCCAAGTACCTTTGTCATCTCGATGTTCGTCGTACTTTGAGGTGCACAAAGATTATAGACACCGACAAGGTTGCTGTCCTGAATGATCTTCTGATAGACGCCGCAGAGGTCTTTGATATGTATCCATGAGAGTGCCTGTTTTCCGCTGCCAACTCTTCCTCCCAGGCCCAAAGAAAACGGAAGCCTCAACTTTTGCAGCATCCCGCCATTTCTTCCCAAGACCACACCCGAACGCAGTACTGTTGTAGCAACACCAAGCTCACCGGCTTTAAACGCCTCTTCTTCCCAGTCCTTGCATATCTTTGCCAGATAGCTTTGCGAGAGGTCCGTATGTGTTTCATCACAGCTGATATCATTGGGATAGATCCCGACTGCCGAAGTCGATATAAACCGTTTCGGCCGATTATCACAAGCTTTCATAGCCTCGACCAGTTTTTGCGTGGTATTGATACGGCTGCTATAGAGTGAGTCTTTGTAGCGCTGAGTCCAGCGTCCGAAGATAGAGACTCCTGCCAGATTGATCAGTACATCGGCAGAGTCAAGCTCAGAGGATAGCTCATCTATCCGGCTCTCGTCTCTCACCTTTAGTCCGACGACTTCATGCCCCTGTCCTTCAAAAAAACTTCGAAGTTCTGTACCGACAAACCCGCTGCTTCCCACGATCACTATCTTCATCTCAATCCCTTTGATATTATCATAACACCTCTAGTTAAAATTGTCTGAAAAAAATCGGAATAATTCTGAAATTAGTGCTATACTAAAGATTATGAGCCGACTCTTTCTTTCACTACCGGCAACATTGTTTGATTACGAAGAACTGCAGGATGAGTTCAATGATCTCATCCTGGGAAAATGGATCCCCCCACAGAACCTTCATCTGACCCTGAACTTTCTGGGCACTGCTTTTGAGAGAGAATCTGTGATCCAGGCTCTCTCAGGACTCACACTCAAGGCAGAGCCTTCGGACTTGAAAGGTCTGTCACTCTTATCACACAATCAGATACTCTATGCACGGACTGCCAATCCTTCTCTTATGACTCTACATGAACAGATACAAGAAGCCCTTGGCCTTCCCTATGAGCAGGAGTTCATCCCTCATGTCACACTGATGCGTATAAAAAAGATCTCAGATCAGACTCTTTTTGAAGAAAGACTCCGCAGATACGACAGGATGCTTATCGGCGTCCTGCATCCCAAAGTACAGTTGATACAGAGCCATATAACACCGACCGGAGCCCATTACTCCCTGCTTGAGGAGTTTGAGACCTATCCCAGCAATACCGACATATAGCCGACAACACTGCTGGAATCCGAACTGGCGTCATAGCTTGTGCGGTAATCGATCAGTTTGCTTTGCATCCCTTCTTTTTTTGCGGCTTGCAACACCGCTTTGACACCGAGCATTCCACAGGCCTCACACCCCGAATCCAACCTGGTCAAGTCCATATTTTCTACAGCTTTCAGACAAAGGTGATCCAGTTGATTGGCTTCTTCAAGGGTATAGAAGTGGCTTAGGTCCGTACTGATGACGACAAAAGTCTCTTCCTCTCTGAAGGCTTCTTCGATGACCAAGGCAAGTGATCTTGGATCAATATCACCATAGACGATCTCAACCAGTTCTACCCGAGAAAAATAGTGCTGGATAAAAGGGACCTGTGTTTCGGTCGAGTGCTCACTATGGGCTGAGGGCTCAAAAGAGAGAAACGGATATCTCTCGATGAGCTTTTGCGAATAAGCCCTGTCTATACTCAAATCTTCGCAGGGAGAACGGTAGTTCTCATACAAGGCAACACTGGCACCCATAAGATAGACTCTGTGGCTTGGTCCTATTACAAAGACTCTTTTGATCTTCCTTGTATCGATCAAAGAATAAGCGGCATTGGCAGTAAAACCGCTATAGACATAACCGGCATGCGGAGAGATGATGGCTTTGGGAGTAAAACCAAGATGCACCTTATTGACGATAGCTTCATTGAAAGTATTGATATAATGGTTGATCTCATCGCACTGGGCAGGATAGAAAGTACCCGCAACGCTCGTATTTCTATTATTCATCAAAGACTCCTGGTATGACAGTACCACACTTAGGGCAATGTGCCCCTTTTAGATAATTCGTAGTGTGTCTAAAATAATCCCTCTCGATCAAGACCTCATCGCAGGAAGGACAACGTGTCGGTGTCTGATAATTCACATTACCGATATAGATATAGTTCAAGCCGTGTTTTTTGCCGATTGCATAGGCTCTTTTCAAGGTATCCAAAGAGGTAGGCGGAAGGTCCTGCTCTTTATAGTCAGGATGAAAGGCCGTTATATGCCAGGGCACATCGATGCCCAGTTCCTTGGCAATAAACCCTGCAATGTTATCAAGCTCCTCATCACTGTCGTTTTGTGTCGGCACGATAAGCGTCGTCACTTCGAGCCATATCCCATTCGCTACAAAATGCTTGAGGTTTGCCAGGAGTTTTTCGAGGTTGCCGCCCAGCTCTTTTTTGTAGTATTTGGCATCAAAGGATTTAAGGTCGGCATTCACCGCGTCCATGATACCTTTCATATCATCGATTACCTCATCCGACTCGAACCCGTTGGAGACAAAGACATTCTTTAAGCCGTGTTTTTTCGCTTCCAGAGCGATATCGCGTGCATATGGATAGAAGATCGTAGGTTCATTATAGGTATAGGCGATCGACCGGCAATCATATTCAAGAGCCAGCTCTACCATTCGTTCAGGGGAGAAGTATTGCGATGTATCAAACTCTCTGGTCTGGGAAATACTCCAGTTCTGACAGAAAGGACAGTGAAAATTGCAGCCTACCGTACCGAAAGAAAAGGCTTTCGAACCCGGTAGAAAATGATACAGCGGTTTTTTTTCTATCGGGTCGATGTTCATAGCCGAAGGGTATCCATAGACAAGACATTCGATCTTATCACCGACATTCTTATTGATCCCGCATATTCCCGTCTGTCCCTCTTTGATCCTGCAGTAGTGCTGGCATAATATACATTGAAGTCGGTCTTCTTTATAGGGTCTGTAAAATTTCATGATTCTTTCACCTTTTCGACCTGATAGGTATAGATCTCAGGATGCTCTTGCAGACACTCCGAGTCCAGACCTGCTTTTTGGCAGAGATGGGAAAAGAAGAGTTCAAACTCACTCAGTTCTTCCCAGACCTGCGGCAAAAACGTTGCCTGATGATCGCCAGATCTAAGGATCACTCCGTCAATGCCCGCACGGATCTTTGTTCTCAGATCATCTACATCTTCATAATACAGGAGTTGCGGTTCGCTCAAGAGTGAGACTTCGATCCTGGTACGGCTGAGTTCATCTTCACTAAGGGGCATAAAACGGGGATCATTAAACGCGGCAGAACGGGCATTGGCTATGACATCATCCAGAAGGCTTCGATGTGCGATGATAGACCCGATACAACCGCGGAGCCGACCATCCTGTGTCAGGGTAACAAAACTCGCACCCGCTTCCCTCAATTGAGGGTATTCTTCTATCAATGTAGCAGTATCAATACGGCCTTTCTCAAAACGGCTTTTGATCGATGCTCTGGCAAGACTGAGTAAGACTTCTTTCATGACATCACCTCATTACATACATTATATAACTTTCATAGCTAGTTTTCAATATAATCTGCAAACTACTTTTAGGAGAGAAGATGCGAATTGCAATTGTCGGACTTGGCGGTGTCGGAGCTTACATAGGGGCCAGACTCTGTGCCTTAAAGGACGAACATGAGATCATCTTCATAGCTCGAGGAGAGCATCTTAAAGCTATCCAAGAGAAGGGATTGAAGCTCATCGAGGTCAACGAAGAGCAGATCTATCATCCGACATCGGTTCAGGAGAGCATCTGCGATCCGGTGGACATTGTCTTTTTATGTACCAAGACCTATCATTCCAAAGAGGCTCTTGCCAAACTGGGAGATGCCATCACTGAGAAGACCCTGCTTATCCCTGTCGCCAATGGCGTTAACAATCGCGATGAACTTCAGCCATTAACGCCTGCCAATGTGACAGAAGCCTGTGTCTATATCGTCTCGCACAAAGTCTCTGACGGTGTCATAAAAAAGTCTACCGACACCTTTATGCTGATATTGAGTGAGGAAGTGAAGAGTCTCTTGGAACCACTTGTCAACAAAGCTGGCCTTCACTGCAAATTCTCCGCTGACATCAAAAAAGAGCTATGGAAAAAGTTTCTATTTATCTCGGCTATGGGGTCTATGACATCGTATTTTCAGATGGGAATGGGAAGTATCTACCGTGAGCACAAAGACGAACTTGTCTCGCTTCTGAACGAGATCTTCAGCGTTGCCAAAAAAGAGGGAGTCTCTCTTGAAGAAAAAGAGATAGACAAGGCTCTTGAGATCGCTTCACGACTTCCCTTGGATGCACCCACATCACTCTGGCTTGATATTCAAAACGGCGGTGAGAACGAGCTCGAAAGCCTTTGTCATTACGTAATCAAGACGGCGGCCAGACATTCACTCGATGTACCTCTCATGCAGAAGATATACACCAAGTTAAGATGAACCCTACCCAAAGATATTATGAGGAGAATGCCGACACCTTCATACAGGAGACCTTGGAGAAAGAGATGAACCTGCAATATGCACTCTTTGAGAAATACCTCCATACCGGTGCGCATATTCTGGATGCGGGCTGCGGTTCTGGGCGTGACACTCTTTATTTTAAAAACAGCTCCTACAAGGTGACTGCCTTTGACCGCTCAAAGAAGATGTGCGATTTTGCCAGCAGACTTCTGGGTCAAGAGGTGTTGAACCTGAGTTTTGAGACCCTTGACTTCAAAGAGAGTTTTGATGCCGCCTGGGTATCTGCTTCTCTGCTTCATGTACCTTGACAAGAGATGCTTGGCATCTTAGAACGACTCGCATCAGCACTGACATCCGAGGGGATCTTATACGCTTCGTTTAAATATGGGGACAGGGAATTTATCAAAGATGAAAGGTTTTTCAATTCGTATACACAGGAGCGTCTTCAGAGCCTTGTAGATAAGAGTCCGTTTCAGATACGGGAGATCCTGATACTTCCGGACACCCGTCCCTCAAAAGAGGACGAGAGCTAGTTAAATGCAGTTTTAGCGGTAGATAAAAGCTGAATAATACCCATCTTTATTCGTGTCGTTCGTCATGTCAAATCTTGCACCGACATGTTCCGCCCAATGTTCCAGTACACAATACTCGACTTCCCAATCTTCAGAAAACTTATGCTCCACACATTTTTTCTGACGATTCCAGCCAAGATTGACCTCGTCCTGATTCACATCATGAAGCTCATCTTCAAGCCATTGTAAATCAACTAGTTTTTGTGGGTATCCACTCAAATGTTCAACTACGGTGTTGTGCATGATAACTCCTTATTTATAATGCACAATACTTAGCAAAATGTATGCCAAACCATCTCTTTGATAAAAAAGTGCATTGCTCTTAAACAAGACAAAACCATTAGTCAGAGGTGATAAGATAAGGAGGACAAAGGGAAAATGCTTCTATTTTATAAGGAACAAGAGGAGACTCTTATAGAGTCTCTTGATTAACTGTGAAGAAGGGAGGCCTGATACTCTTTACTCAGCTGAAAGTTCACACAAGGGCTCAAAAGTCCGTAAAGTTCCATCTGCTGTCCGTTGACAGTACAAACTTCTTGGCCTTCCTCATCGATGAAGATAAACTTCTCATAGCGGTGATCGCTTTTTTTGATGAAACGTGAGTAGATCACAAAAGAGGCTTTGTCAAGATCTTTTATCTCTTCACAAGCCTTCTGATACTTTTCACAATCTTTCTGAACACGCTGGATCTCTAAAAAATCTGACTGAATCGCATCCAACAATACTGGCTGCAGTTTTGGTAATTCGCTTTCAATATTTTCATATTTTTTGATAGTATGCATTTGCTCCCCTTTTTAACTTGGAGGTATTATAGTCCATTTTATTACTTTTTGTTTAAAAGAGAACTTAGAGTGTTAAATCAGTTCTTATAGATAAAGCGTGTTTACATCTATAAAAAGCCGTGCAGAAGGTCTGATGTTATACGATATTACAATCAAGTCATGAATTTCATTTTTTACTTACTATAGTCTTCAATACATTCACTAAATACAACTGATAGTGACATGTCTTTATCTAAAGTGGAAAGCATTTATTTATTATGATGAGAGGTAAAAGAATATTGATTGGATATGTTGGTGGAGACGTGCGGGATCGAACCGCAGTCCTAAAATAGCTAGAAGAAGGCGTCTACATGCTTAGAAAGGTTGTTTGATTTGATCTCACTTCACACAACCTGCAAGGCTACGTGAGACGAGTCTCTAAATTCATCTTGAGCCGAGACACTCTCAAAATATATCTATCATAAGGGTTATACTTCAAGATCTCTTCTAGGATAGAACCGAAGAGTGAAGCAGCCCGTCCTCTTGCGAGGGGGTAACACTTAAGCTACTGCTAAAGCTGGGCGATAATTAGTGTTGTTTGCATTTAAGCAAGTTGAGCCGCGTAACGGAAATGCTCAGTCCGACATGCAACCTAATCCCGAAACTACTCCAGTCGAAGCCAAGTCGTCCCCAAGATCTAAGAAGGTACTAAGTAACACTAACGATGGAATTATACCATTATTTCAATGTAACTATGCCATGAGCAAGCTCCTATAGGAGAACGAAGCCTTTGGTCCAATCTGTTTCTCTATGCCTATACGGACTTAAAAATCATTGATATCGCTTCGTTTAACAGTATCTTAATCTTAAGGTATTACAATAAGTTATAAAAGGATTCTATATGCGCTATCTGTTTATTCTTTACTTATTTATTGCCCTTGCTTTTGCCGATCAGACTGTCGTAAAGATCGGGACATTGGCTAAAAGAGGTGCCGATGTCACTATCAGAAAATGGAATCCGACTGCCCAGTACCTCTCTGCACAGCTTCCCCAGTACAAATTTGAAATAGTGCCCATAGACTTTGACAGTGTCTTTACGACCGTCCAAAACGGTGAAGTCGACTTCATCTTGGCCAACCCCGGATTTTATGTCGTCCTCGAGTACAAATACGGGGCTCAGAGAATCGCTACCCTTGTCAACAAACATATCTCCGGGTTGCTGCAAAAAGAGTTTGGCGGTGTGATCTTCACCCATATCGACAACAAAGAGCGCTACAACACTCTGGACAGTGTCAAAGGTTCCAGATTTGGTGCCGTTGCCGAAAAATCCCTCGGCGGGTGGCAGATGGCGTGGCGGGAACTGGTTGACAACGGGATCGACAAAGATGACGATTTCAAGTCACTTACCTTTGAAGGGACCCATGACAATGTCGTCTATGCCATCTTAAGAAAAGAGATCGATGTCGGAACGGTAAGGACAGATACACTTGAAAGGATGGCATTGGAAGGAAAGATCAATATCGATGATTTTCATATCATCAATGCTCAGCATTACAAAGGCTTTCCTTTTTTCATCTCTACCAAGCTCTATCCGGAATGGCCATTTGCCAAACTAAAAGATACTTCGGACGACTTGTCCAAACAGGTAGCCATCGCCCTAATGAAGATGCCTTCAGACAGCAATGCAGCAAAGATCGCAAGTATAGGAGGATGGAACACCCCTTTGAGTTATCAACCTGTCCACACTGCCTTTAAAATATTAGAGATACCGCCCTATTACCAGCCAATCGAGTTTTGGGCTGTCATATCCAAGTACTGGGGATGGATCCTTTTTTATCTCTTCTGTGCGCTAATCGGTATCGGTATGCTGATCTACCAATTCCGCTTGACCAACTTCTTGAAAAAGACGCAAAACGAACTGGTACAGACAGAGAAGATGGCTTCTTTGGGCCGTCTTGTAGCAGGAATTGCCCATGAGGTCAACACACCCATAGGAATCGGAGTGACTGCCGCTTCGCATCTTAAAAAAGAGATACAGCAATTTCAAAAGAGCTATCAGAACGAATCATTGACCAAGAGCTCATTTGAGGAGTTTATCGACACCTCCCTGCAAAGCAGCAACATTCTTCTAAACAACATGGAACGGGCTGCAGATATCATCCAAAACTTCAAGCAGGTCTCCGTCGATCAAAGCAGCGATGAGATACGACAGTTTTTCCTCAAAGAGTACCTTGAGAGTATTGTCATCAACATGAAGCCGACACTGAAAAAATATGCGAACACCATTGAGATCCTCTGCCCCGAAAACCTTCAGATAGAATCCAATCCCGGTGTCTTCTATCAGATCTTTTCCAACATGATCATGAATACGCTTATACACGGGCTTGAAGATAAAAAACACATACACATAACGATCGACGTCCAGCTCAAAGGCGATGACCTTACCATCGTCTATAAAGATGATGGCAAAGGGGTCAACAAAGAGAACCTCAGCAAAATATTCGATCCGTTTTTCACGACAAGACGCTCCTTGGGCGGCAGCGGTCTGGGGACCCATATCATCTATAATCTCGTAACACAGAAACTTCATGGGAAGATCACAGCAGAATCCGAAGAGAACAAGGGACTGAAGTTTATTATGCATTTTAAAGGCATCAAACATGTTTAAAAATGGAAAACTGACACTGAAAGAAGATGAACCCGTCCAGACAAGTTCAGGAAAACAACGATTTTGGAATGTCCTTATCGTAGATGACGACCCCGGAATACATGAAGTCAGCAAGCTGGCTTTAGCAGGTTTTAGCTTTGAGCGTAAAAAATGTAATTTCATCAGTGCCTATTCAGCACAAGAGGCCATAAAGATACTCGAAGAGACACCCAACATAGCACTGGCGCTTGTCGATGTCGTGATGGAGACAGAAGATGCAGGACTTATCCTTGTCAACCATATCAGAAACGAATTAAAAAACCGGCTGATCCGGATCATCCTGCGTACAGGCCAGCCCGGTCAGGCGCCGGAAGAAGAGATCATCCATGACTACGATATCAATGATTATAAGGCGAAGAGCGAACTGACTACGCAAAAGCTTTATACTTCTGTTCTCACCAGCCTCAGGACCTACCGTGACATGGTAGCGATCGAAAAGAACCGGCAGGGACTCAAAAAGATCATCTATACCAGTACTTCGATCGAAAAGATCTCTTCTTTAGAGATCTTTCTTTCTGCTGTCTTGGAACAGCTTGCAGCGCTTTTACATCTGACTGATTATGATAATGACGAGGATGCCTCATCTTTTATTGCGGCGATCAACAAAGAGATCTGTCTGCAGATCGCCGGTTCAGGCAGATTCAAGGCTATTACCAAAGAGGCCTTCTGTGCCCAGGCCAATGAGCATATCCGTCCTCTCGTGATGGAGACCATAGCCTCAGGTGAAGAGCGCTACCAAGACGGCCATTACATCCTCTTCCGTCCGAGTGTATTGGACTACAGCGGTTTTGTGCTCTATATGGAGATAGAAGAGACCCTGGATGAGATGGACAAAGATATGATACGTCTCTTCTTCGACAAGGCGACCGTCGCTTATGAGAATGCCGTCTTGACAGAAGAGCTGGAAGAATCGCAAAGAGAGATCATCTTTACTATCAGCGAGATAGCCGAACAGCGTTCAAATGAGACGGGAAAACATGTCAAGCGTGTTGCTCTGTACAGTAAGCTTCTTGCCAGAGCATACGGTCTTTCGCAGATAGAGATCGATAATATCTATGTTGCGTCGCCTATGCATGATATCGGAAAGATGGCCATACCCGACAACATATTGAAAAAGCCGGGAAGATTGACGGATGAAGAGATGGAGATCATGAAAGAGCATGCCCATATAGGCTACAACATGCTAAAGTCATCCAAACGCGACATCTTGAAGATGTCTGCTATCATCGCAAACGAGCATCATGAGAAATATGATGGCAGCGGCTATCCTAATGGTATTGCCGGGGAAGAGATCAACATCTATGCCAGGATCGTCGCGCTTGCAGATGTCTTTGATGCCCTAGGTTCACGAAGGATCTATAAAGAAAGATGGGATATCGATGCGATCGTAGATTTTATCAAAGAAGAGAGAGGAAAGCACTTTGATCCCCAATTGGTGGATCTTTTTCTGGACCGTTTTGATGAAGTCATGCAGATACATAACAACTACAAAGACTGAGGTCAGATAAATACACGCCTAAAACAGATAGTTCACTTCGAAGCGGTACTCGTTGTATGAGGTGTAGTCCTCATCAAGATGCGGGCTTTTTTCTGAGTTGACCATAGCTGCACGAAACTTCAACTCAACGTTTTTCACAGAGTCGAAGGTCTTAAAGGCATCAAGATGGATAATATCCCTATCCGTCCTATAGATCGTCTTGGCATCTATCTTCGTCTGATCATAATCCATGTAGGCATAGTCTATCGCACCGCGAAGACCTTCGATTATTCCCGACATCCCAAAATCGTAGACACTTTGGATCATCCATGATCGTGTATTGGCTTCCCAGTTGTATTGGGCCATCGAACGGGTGTAACCGGCTGTTGGAAATCCTCTCCATGGTGCGATCAGATCCGCTTTGTCCAGGACACTGGAATAGCCTGCCGTCAATTGGCCGGCTCCTTTAGAAAGTTTGACACGTGCCATCCAGGCACCGCCCTCAACACTGTCAGGGTCCTTATACGAAGCCAGCTCTTGCGAAGAGGCTGTCTTGTCAAGTCCGAATGCCCCGCTAAGAGCTGCTCCGCCTATACGGCCAGCACCCTCGTCCATTTGATGAAAATAACGCACACCTGGCGTCAACGACCAGCCGTCTTCAAGCTTGATCCTGTAATTTGCTTCGGCTACGGCAGAAGAGACAAATCCGTCGATATACATCCCGTCCAGATTGAGTTTCAGTCCCTGTATCGATCTGTCCTGTATCGTCGCGACAAACATTTCCGGTTCTACATCTTTGCTTGCTGCTTGAATATTGGAGACACTCAAACCACGGTGTGCCGCACCATCATCATTTTGCGTATACCCGCCATCTGCCTGATAGCCTTCATATGCGATAATGCTATGAAAATCTCTATGGTCCCGAAGCTTTTGACGTGTGAAATATGCCAAACGAAGTTTTGTCTCTTTGCGTTCATGGCTTTCAAGAGCACACCCTTCAAAGGTGTTGGGGATCATCTTTGTGTCATTCGAACGCAGCATCGCACTCTCGAATATCTGGCGTCCGATTTTTATACTGCTCTGAGACACCTTGTACTCAAGATAAGAAAGTGCCAACACATCGATATGAGAACCGCTTCCCGTCGCTCTTGAATACGTATCTTTGCCCGAAGCCCCCGTGTCATAGATCAGGCCATCTACCGTTACCGTGTTATCTGTTGCAATAGTGTGCGTCGTATACATACCTGCCGTCGCACCGAGTCCCTCAAGATAGCCCGTACTGTAGACAAGACTGCCACCTACTCCCCAGGAAAAATTGTCCTCCGTAACAGCTGAAGGATTTTCCCAGTCCCAGTAAAACATGTTTGAGCGAAGACGTCCGTAGACCACAGCTTCACTGAACATCTCATCAAAAGAGCTCACAGACTTTGGCAAGGCATTGTACACGATCATAGAGTTGTTTTTAATATCGCGTTTGTCCGTACTTAGTGCCTCAGCCTGCATCGCAAAAACACTCAACACAGCACCGACCCTTGCCAACCATCTCTCAAATCTCAATTATAACTCCGCCTTAATACTTTCATAAGTATACAATATCCTACTGCCCTTTACCTGAGAAGTCGTAAAATCCGCTTCAAAAGATGACAATGCAGTATTTTTTATCTATAAGTAAAGATGACAATATAGCTGAAATACGGAAGAAAATAAAGAATAAAGCTTGACATCTTCTCTCTAAGATCGGACATGTAGAAAAGAGAAGCACCTAAGAGCATCTCTTATTGAATAAGGTGAGCGGGTCTTGTAAAAGTCTTCTGTATCAAAGAGCTTTAACTGCTATATTAGAATTTAAACTGTCCCTGCAGGACGATTGCATCATCTAAATAACCGCCCAGTCCATTCCATTTTCCGGCACCGGTATCTCCGCTTGCGACAATATAGTTCACAACGATCTTATGTGCATTGCGGTTACGCTTTGATTCACGGTCCATTTTGTTGTCAAAGGGAGAAAAGTAATAGTTAAAACCGATGTAGCTGTTTCCCAGATCCGAATCGACTCCTGCTTTTTCGGCAGAGGCTTGAATGTGTTTTCCGGCCAGTTCAAGCGTATCTGTGACATAATAGGTCCCTGTAAGGGCATACGTCGATTCTTCCCAGCCTTTTACACCCTTGATGTTCTCACTGTCGAAATACTCAAACTTCAGGTTCAGTTCGTCCAGATGCGAATCTATACCAAAGTTCAGTGATCGGTAATCTTTTGTATCTTCTGGCACAGTTTCTAAAGTTGTGGTTATTGTTCCATAGGTTGGACTCAACGGATCTAGGTCAACTGTAGATGCAGATTTACCGGTTATATGCCCAGCAATACCGCCGGCACTTTCGGATATACCGTAAGAGAGCTCCGTGTGCAAGGCCTCGGTATAGTCAAACATAACCCGCGCCGCGTAAGAATTGGCATCTCCGGGATCAACATTAGCTACCGCTCCGCTTCTTCCTGCCTGATTAGCGATCATCAGATCATAACCGAAACCTTTCCATGCACGTTCATGCCCCATCTCAAAACCGTTTACCTTGCCGTTATTCCCCAGGAACATATCACGTCCTGAGATCATAAACCCCAGATTACGCTCAAGCGCAAGTTTCTTGTCCAGTCCGCGTTCGACAATATCGAGGTTCCATCCAGGGATAGTAAAACTCATCCCGTGCGGCATCTTCAACAGACCCAACTTCGGAACAAAGGCCTTGTCAAAACGCAGTGCGATAAAAGCATCTTTGATATGCTTTGGCATACCGACATCCCCATTGACAGAATTGACTTGAGCATCTTGATTAAAATCCATAAAGACCTTACCTCGTACGATATCCGCACTATAATTCCAGCCAAGACGAATACGCTGAGCCGTAAACTTGACATTTGCATCTTGTTCATCATCGATCGAGCCCTTGCCTCCACGCGCTTCCAGCTGGGCGAAGCCATAGATCTTAAGTTTCGTATCCACACCCCCGATACGTTTTTCCAAAGTGAATGCTCCTACATCGCTACAAAGTAACAATGCCACTGTGCCGGCTGCAACACTCTTGAGACAATCGATTTTTCTCATGCGGACCCTTTTAATGCCAAAATATAATATTTTTAAGACAATTATTAGTTTATTTTATACTTGTTCATATCATTGTAACAATTTTTTCAAACAATCATATAAAAATATCTATTGATTTTAGAACGTATAAAAATTTATACCAAAGATGTGTCTTAATTAAACAGTCTGACAGATTTACGGACCTATTGAGAGCATGCAGTGATGCGAGACAAGTTCGACGCAGTCTTTACTTTGACGATCAGATGCTAAAAAGGAATGCCTGAGTAACGATAATATATTTGATAAAGCAAGGGGTGTGAAAATACGTATTTGCAGAAAAAGAATGGATTAAGATAAAGCGATCTGATCCTCTTTATCTTTATAAAAAGTATCCTCGCCTTATGCGTTGATCTTATCTTTTATCTCACGAGCCAAAGCCGAGCAGTTTTGGATCTTTTGAGAATGCGAGAGCGATTCGTCCAGCAGGATCTGAATAAAGGCAGAACCGACGATGACACCATCCGCTCCTTTTACTTTTTCCTGGGCTGTCTTTTCATTCACACCAAAACCGACATAGACAGGTGTCTGCGTACACTCCTTGATGGATGTGATGATGCTCTGAAGGTCTTCAGACTTGCCCGCACCCGTGATACCGGCATAGGCGACCAGGTAGATGAACTTCTGTGAGTCTTTGACGATCTCTTTGATCCTTGCCGGTGTGTCCGTCGGTGCTACAAAACTGATATTGGCAACATTGTTAGCATTAAACAGTTCTTTATAGGCAAGCGCTTCTTCATGCGGTAGATCCGGG
>JBFEIF010000047.1:0-17312 GCA_041553795.1 Sulfurimonadaceae bacterium | reverse complement strand
ATCGTCGGAAGATAGCGTGATTCTTCGGCAGTCACCATGTTCTCGTTTATCTTGAGTGCACTCAGTGCTTTTTGGATGTCAAGATTGTTGCTTAGTATCTCTTCTGCAGAGATAGAAGGCTGGGGGAGGTCGTAGTCCGGAGTCTGTATCTGTGAGACTTCCTGGTTTAGCAAGAAGGAAAGGTAATGATAGAGAAGCTCCTGGCTGGACTCCAGTTCGCTAATGATCCGGCTGACATTGGCTTTTTTTGACTGGACCTCAAGAAGGTCTATCTTCTTGGCATAGCCTTCTGTGATCATCTCTTTGGTCATCGCTTCAAGCCGCGAGATATTCGCATGGATCTGTCTGAGGTTTTTTAATGAAGCCTCAAGTAGGGCCATGTCAAAGTACGCTTTACGCGTTTCGAAGATCTTTTCCTGAAGCTTGTCCTCTTTTTCTAGGAGAGCAATGTTTTTCATCTCTTTGGCGATGTTCTGGTAAGAGCTGAGCTTTTTTCCCGTGTAAAGCGGAAGTGCATAAGCCAGTTTGCTTTGAAAGTAGTTTTGATCATCGGGGTAGTTGAGTGCATTTGGTCGAACAGCGAGAATATTGGGATTCGTAGGATCAAAGTCTGCAAATCCGAAATCTCCAAAGCTGGCTTCACGTGAAGTCAATTTAAAACCAAAAACATTCCCTGCGTCATTTGAGCGGGAGATGTTTTGGATAAAGTCAAGCTGGCCGTAATCCTGCGCATTTGCCATCTCATAGGCATAGCCTGCGCTTTGTATCTCCATCTTGGCCATCTTTACCTCAAGGTTCTGCGCTTTGAGAAGATCAAGGGCTTCGTTCAGACTCAAGGGCTGTGCCATAAGACAAAGGCAGGGCAAAACAAGTAAAAAGATCTGTTTCATCTTGGACGCTCCTTATAATATTGATTATTGTAGATTATAACTTATGTATGTTTAAAATATATCATATATGACTATAACAATATTCTTTTAAAAATGATATGATTCGAAAAAGTAAAAGGAAATCTATGGTTGTCCACATAGTCATGTTTGCATTTAAAGAGGAAAACAAAAAAGAAAACCTGCAAAAGGCAAAAGCTCTTTTGGAAGCTTTGGTCGAGAAAGTACCGAGCCTGAAGAGTATGGAAGTCGGTCTGGATTTTATGCAGAGCGAACGTTCATTCGACCTTGTATTGACAACAACCTTTGATGACAAAGAAGGACTTTCTAGTTATGCGACGCATCCGGCCCATATGGAAGTCGTCAGTTTTATCAAGGAAGTGACAGAAGCCGCCAAGGTCGTCGATTACGAAAAGTAATCCTTGTGTAATCATACATAGTTATACTTTCACCACATTGTAACAACAGTGTAGATCAAAAAAGGAAAGACTATGTTTATGATTCTTAACCAGCGTTATGTGAAAACAGTTGACGGATGTACAGCAGTACTGGTCGATATTTGTGGTAATGATGCAATCGTCGAACTTGAACAGGGCGAAATACAAAAACTCTCTTTAGAAAACTTCAAAACACTCTTTACACTTAACCCATCACTTTAAAATAATTGTTTGCTTAAGGCAAACAGTGACTCCTTCTGTATGTAACAAGAAACACTATAAAAGTGGACTTTAAATAAAGTCTTGTAATATGATCAGTTATTTTGCTACTAAGGTACTTTTATACCTCTGTTTGAGCAAGAGGCAGTAAGAGATTGAAGCGTGCTCCTCTCGAGGTGTTTTCGACCTCTATGGTACCGCCAAAATGCTCCTCGATGATAGAACGTGACATATACAGACCTATACCCGTACCATCAGTATCGTTTTTTGTCGTGAAGTAGGGATTGAAGATCTTGTCGATGATACTTGTATCAATACCGCCTGCATTGTCTTCAATACTCAGACAGACCCTCTCTTCAATGGGACATATCCCAAATATGATCTCTCTTTCTTCCGGACGTTTTTCGATGAGTGCATCATGGGCGTTCTTAATAAGGTTCATGCAGACCTGGATGAGTTGGTTCTTGATGTTTCGTACATAAAAACTGTGTTCTTCGGGCAGACGGATACTGATGCGTGCATATTTTATCATCGAGTCGGATAGGGAAAGGGCTGCCTCGATGACTTCGCTTAAGTGATAGGTCTCTTCTATTGAGCTTTTGCTGTAGAAGTTTCGAAAATCATCGATGGTCTGAGACATGTACTGCAGGTTTGTGTTGATATGGTCGTGGGCATCCTCGAAAGTATCTTCATCCATTGTGTCGAACTTATACTTGAAATAGAGGTTCTGATTGATCAGAGCCAGGGTGTTTAGAGGCTGTCTCCATTGATGTGCGATCTGTTCTATCATCTCGCCCAAAGCGGCAAAACGCGACTGCTGGATCATGATCTGGTCTTTGTGGCGTTCTTTGAAAAGTGCTTCTTTAACACGTTTTTGCAAGACAATATTAAGCTCTTTCGTCTTTTTGATGTATTGGTCCTGGATCGATTTCACCCTGTCTCCCAGCGCCCATGAGAGCATGAGCATCTCGACCGCGGATCCGATCTGCTGTGCATGGTTCATGACGTGGAATCCGCCGATGATGTTAAACTTATTTAAGGAGAAGAGGATACATCCGATGAGGAATACGAACCATCCGAGGACATAAAAACGTGCAGGACGGTACCCGTCTTTAAGGACCTGTATACCGGCGATCAGCAAGAACACCGGTACGATTATTGAGAGTATTCCGGTCGCTTTGATAATATAATGATAGGGTGCAACAAAGGCGAGCAGGACAAGAAGGAAGGCAAAGTACATAAGATATTTTAAAAGCCTGTCCATCTTTGGAAGACGCTGGGAGGTCTTTAAAAAGTGCCGTGAGAACAAGATGGATGCAAAGGTGAGGATAGACGTCCCCAGAACAGAAGCGTGTTCGACGATCCATGGAAATTTGCCCCAGAGATAAGCCACACCGATGCCGTCAAGGGAGAGCTGCCAAAAGACAAAGGCATTGACAAAAAGAAGATAGAAAAGATAGCTTTTGTCACGTGTGTAAAAAAAGATGATACTGTTGTACAGGACGATAATGGTAAAGAGTCCGTAATAGATCCCCGCGATGATGATGGGAATATATTGCTCTTCAAGTATCGAGACGGAATCTATGAGTGCGATAGGTACCTGAAGAGCACCTTCGGTCTGTACCTTGAGATACAATGTGTATTTGCCGGTATCGGCCTGAGGTAAGACATGAATAAAGGAAGGATCGGCAACTTCTCTGGCTGAAAAAGGACGGAGCTCTCCGGAGAGGACAGTGTGCACAAGCGTAAGGTTCTCATCGACAAGATAAGCATCGATGAAATCCAAAGGCGGATAATCGATCTTGAGCCACCACTCTTTATTCACCTTGCTCTTTTTTGGATGTATTTTCAGTTTGAACCAGTAGGGTGCATACGTGATCCCAAAGTTTTGGACACCGCTTTGACTGGGTATGAACTCTTTGCTGAGAATGTCTGAAAGTGTGAGACTGCCATTGATATCTTTATAATACGATATCTCATAGTCCAACCGGTCTTTGGCGTACAGGTTTGCAGTCATACTGCAAAAAAGTACGAATAGTAGAAGTTTTCTGAACACGATCAAACCTGAATTTTGAATTATCTTACTATATCGCATTACTCGTTAAATGTTGCTATAAATTAAGGGTGGCGCTACATTAAATCTGCTATAGTAAACCGAAGTAAAAGGCGAGGAATGAAGAAAATCAGACTGCATACGATACGCGAATATATCGCACAGATCATGGCCCATAAAGAGATGATATTGAAGCAGTGGATCTCTTATCCGGAACCAAATAATATTCTTCATTTCCACAAGATCGATCCGGTCTTTTTCAAAGAGTATTACGGTTCGGGGGTCTTTGACTATTTTATGGATGTCATCTCTGAAAAAAAAGCTTTGGGCGATTGTCCTGTCATGCATGAGCTCTTAGCCTATTTGAAAGACCGCGACATCTCGGCTAATGAGCTTTTCACGATATGCAGCCATTTTCGCAAGTCTATGGTCGATTTTTCCTATGATGCCAAAGTGAACTCCAAAGAACTGTTTGATGAGATATCCTATGTCTTCGACGAGAACTTTTCGGGTGTCTTGAAACTTTATACGGACACGATCTATCAAAAAGAACAAGAGATCGCCAAGAACGTACAGCTTTTAAATGAGTACAAAAAAGCGCTGGATGAAAGCGCCATTGTCTCGAAGACCGATGTAAACGGGATCATCACCTATGCCAATGAGAACTTTTGCCAGATCTGCGGATACACCAAGGACGAACTTATAGGCAGACCCCATAATGTTGTAAGGCATGAAGATACCCCGGACGCTTTTTTTATTGAGATGTGGGAGACCCTTCATACCCAAAATATGTTCAAAGGTACGATCAAGAACAAGAAGAAGGACGGCGGTTCGTATTACCTTGACATCACGATCGTCCCTATCATCGATCCCCTTAAAGGTGTAAGCGAATATATCGCTATCGGATATGAGGTCACGACGTTAGTGACCGCGCGTCAGGAAGCCGTTGATGCCGGAAAAGCGAAGGAATCATTTCTTTCATCGATGAGTCATGAGATACGCACACCCTTAAATGCCATCCTGGGCTTTGTGTCTATCCTATTGGAGGAAGAGAATGATCCAAGGCACAGCCATTATCTTCGCATCATCAACAATAGCGGTGAAAACCTTTTAGGTATTATCAATGATATCCTTGACTTTTCAAAGCTTCGCAGCGGCGTCTTCAATGTTGAGCACAAACAGTTTAACCCGCATACCGAGTTTTCTCATGTCCTTGAACTTTTCTCGCAGAGTGCCTATTCAAAAGAGATACTTATCCGTTCTTTCATCGATCCGAATATGCCGTATGAGCTGATTGCCGACCCTTTGCGTATCAAACAGGTCTTCTCCAACATCTTGTCAAATGCGATCAAATTCACACCTGAGAAAGGCGAGATAGAGGTCCTTGTCGAATACAGCGATCAGAGGATCAAGATCTCTGTCAGCGATAACGGAAAAGGGATAAGCGAGCTGGAAGAAGAGAATATCTTTGATGCCTTTAAACAGGCCCAGGATACCCAAGGCGGAACAGGACTGGGTCTATCTATCTCCAAACAGCTGACAGAACATATGGGAGGCACTATCTCCTATCATAAGCTTCATCCGCAAGGCAGCCTCTTTGAATTTGACATACCGGTAGAGGAACCTATAGAAAAAGGGCATTTCCCGTTTGATCCGACGCCGTTTCAAAAGCTGCGTATAGCGATCTTCTGTCAGGAAAGAGCTTTGGAAGAGCGGTTTAAGTATATTCGCCGCTATTGGGACAGTTTTGGGCTCAATACCTTCTGCATACAGAGTCTGGATGAAGATGATTATGATCTTTTGTTCTTTATTGACAGGTATGCTGATGAGAAGACAAAAAAACGTATCATGGGGCTTAATGTTCCCAGTATAGCGCTCTTAAACACGCCAAGCAAAAAATATGACCTGGCACCGCGTGTGACGCCGCTGCTCTATCCTGTCTATTGTGAGAAGATGTATCATACCTTTGTAGAAGCATTGGAGATGACTTCCAAGGATGATGCCAAATATGTCAAGACATATAAGCAGCGCCGTTTTAAAGGGCATGTCCTTGTGGCTGAAGATAACATCGCAAACCAGGAGCTGATCAAGATCATCTTGGAACGCTACGGTTTGAGCTACTATATCGCTTCAGACGGTGTTGAAGCCGTACAGACCTTTAAAGTCGCCGCATTCGATCTTGTCTTTATGGATGAGCAGATGCCGAACAAAGACGGATTGGAAGCAACGCGGGACATTTTGAGATACGAGAGTGAAAAAGGACAAGGACATACGCCGATAGTCGGACTCAGTGCCAATGTGATCGAAGGTGCAAAAGAGAGAGCATTCTCTTTCGGATGTGATGCCTTTCTTGGTAAACCTCTTGTTATCCGTGAGTTCGAAGGTATATTGGACAAATACCTTGTCGAAGAGGCGGTCCTTGAAAAAGAGAGTGCCAGCCAAGGACTTAAACATGAGGGCATCAATATTAAGGCCCTTAAAGAAGAACTTCTGCTTGATGATGAAGAGATCATTCTGCTGCTGCAGACCTTTGTGCTAAAGATGAAAAAGTCTTTTCCGATCCTTTCTTCTGCCATAGAAAGCGCTAATTTCAATAAAATATCGCTTGAAGCACACTCCATCAAGGGCTCTGCGGCCAACTTCAGGTTTAAAACATTAGAAGAACTCGCAAAGTCTATGGAATTAAAGGCGCGTAAAGAGGACAGAGACTATGACTATAAAAAAGCTCTGGATGAGATGGAAGCCATAATGGCTGAGATGATACTCTAAGGCACTAGTCGTCTGACTCGATATAGTAACCCATGCCCGAGGCATTTTTGATGATCTCAGTCGGCAGCTTGTTTCGCAGTCTCCACACGAGGGTCCGGACACTATTCTCAGTCGCACCGTCTTCTTCCCAGACATAGTTCATAGCCTGCTCAAAACTCACCACCAAACCGATCTGCGCGACAAGGATACGGATAAAGGCATTCTCTTTTTTAGTCAGTTTTATCTTCTCGTTCTTGTAAAAGGTCCCGCAGGTACTGATGTCAAGATGGTAGTCACGGGCAAAGGGGACAAGCGGTTTGTCGGATACCTTTCTCGTATAAAGAAGTTTTTCCAGATGGGACTTGTCCAGCTTCAGTGCATTGATGTCGTTCTTGAGTTTACGCTCTTCTTGAAATTTATACAGGGCCATCTGAATGGTGGAGTGCAGACTTTTCGGATCAAAGGGTTTGACGATATAGCCGTAAGGCTCGGTGACTTTGGCTTCATCCAAGATGTCTTCTTCCGCGTGGGAAGTCAGATAGATAAAAGGGATGGCGTGTTTGCTTTTGATGTAGGAAGCAAGCTCGATGCCGTCTGTATTCTCCTGCAAAGAGATGTCAAGTAAGATGGCGTCAGGCTCGTATATCTTGATCTTGTTGCGTGCCTGAATCGTGTTTGCTGCGATAGAGACGACCTCATATCCGAGTTTGTTAAGGGCCATCTTTAAATGCATGGCAGTTACTTCATCATCTTCAACGATCAAGATCTTCTCTTTACTCATCATCTCTCCTTAAAAAAGCTCTGTTGATAAGTATAACGGCTTTATCTATAAATAATATCACATTTTTTCTACACTGGATGTTAGATGCCTCTATCTTGAAAATGTAGGGGAGTAAGTAGGATAGGTTACTAATATACTCACAAAGTATATAAATTATATTATAAACATTAAACAATGGTATAGGCAGCCAAGGGAAAATTTATATAACAGCTTTCAGCACACAAGCTGGTTATTATGATACAGTCGTTTTAAAATTTGACAGCGTTTAATGTGGTAGATATTAGAACCAAAGGGGTCTTAAACCCTTTTGATATTTGAAATTGTAAGATTAAAACTTGATATTTAAAGCCCCATAATAGGTACCGATATTATCAGGATTGATAGAATTATCAGATGAGTTCGTCCATGAGTATTTATAGGCAGCTTCAAGAGAGATATTGTTTGTGACATCTACAAGTATCCCGCCTTGTGCACCATAGATAAAGTCAGTATCATCTTCATCCGGTGAAACGCCATCTTTTAGCGTAGAATAGATCGCACCTAAATGTCCACCGACGAATGCTCTTAATATTCCGTAATAAGGTTTTGTTTTTGCTTCAAGGTTTAATACCAAGGTCTGAGTCTCAAAATCAATACCGGTAAATATAAAGTCTTCTGTCTTTGCATAATTATAGGATACATAGATACGACTTTCTTCGGTCTCGACACCGACTCTTGCACCTAGATTGTCTTCTTCTTTTCCTGTATAGTTTTCCCATGAGCTTTTACTTTGGCCAAATTCAGCGCCCACAAGAACTTGCGTGTTTTTTGCAGATGCTGATGTCACAAATGCCAACAATACTAACAAAACGATCTTTTTCATGTATATCCCTCTTAAATTTAATATTGTCAATATTATCACACCGATACTTAAATGTTTTCCGAAAAATAATGAAAACACCGAATATAACGCTAAAATAAACTTATGAAAAACACACCTTTTAAAAATCGACGGAACAAAATATTTGAAGGAATGCAGAACGGGATCGCTCTGGTCCCTTCGGGCGCTATGCAGATACGCAGTAATGATACGGAATTTCCTTTCCGCCAGGAGAGCAGTTTTTATTATCTAAGCGGGTTTGATGAACCGGACTGTCTTTTGCTATTATGCAAAAAAGACAAGACAACAAAGAGTGTTCTTTTTTTGCGTGAGCGCGATCCTGAGATGGAGATGTGGGTAGGAAAGAGACTGGGTGTCAAGGATGCGTGCAAGGAACTGGGTGTAGACGAGGCCTATGACATCGCCAACCTGAAAGAGGAAGCTGCCAAGCTCTTGCCAGGCTATGAGACACTCTATCTTGACACCTTTGCCGATAACCAATATATCACTGCGGTAAAAGAAGTCTCAAACACGCTTTTACATACGCGCAACATCGATGTCTCACCGCGAAACTTCATCCATCTCAACACTCTTGTGGAAAAAGAGCGTCTTGTCAAAGAGCCCTATGAGATCGAGCAGATCAAAAAAGCGATGGCCATCACAACCAAAGCACATCATGCTGCCATGGCTATGGTGAAACCGGGGATGAAAGAGTATGAGATCCAGGCTATTATCGAGTATATCTTTAAAAAAGAGGGTTCGAAGCATGATGCCTATGGGACAATAGTCGCCGGCGGGAACAACGCCAATACCCTGCATTATGTGGAAAACTCAATGCTTCTTAAAGAGGGCGATATGATGCTTATCGATGCAGGATGTGAATGGAACTATTATGCTTCGGATATCACTCGTACGACCCCGATCAGCGGCAGATTCTCCAAACCCCAGCAGGCACTCTATGAGGGCATTTTGGATGCACAGCTTAAGATCATAAAATCCATCAGGCCGGGTGTGTCAAAACAGGGGCTTCAGCACAAGAGTGAGATCCTGCTGACACAGGTGATGATAGACCTTGGCATCTTGAAAGGTTCCATGGATGAACTTATAGAGAAAAAGGCCCATAAAAAATATTATCCGCACGGGATAGGCCACTGGATGGGACTGGATGTGCATGATACCTGTCCGTATAAGGATGCCAACGGCAAAGAAGTCGTGTTTGCAAAGGGGATGGTCCTGACGATAGAACCGGCGATCTATCTCCCTGAAGATGACCTTAACATTCCGGAGATATACCGGGGCATCGGGATCCGTACCGAAGATGATATCCTTGTCACAGGAAATGGGTTTGAAAACCTCTCAAGCTCTATAGCAAAAACGGTAGAGGAAGTTGAAAAGATGTGTGCGAGAGACTATAGAGAGTTTCTGTAATCTTTGCCGCAAAGCAGACTTAGTCTGTCACAGCTGCTATGAATTGCTATTTATACAGGGTTTAAGTGATGAATGGATGACACTTTTTGTATAATAGCACTTTTAAAGGAATGATCATTGTGAATAACAAAAGCTTTATTACAAACCTGTTGGCGCTTCTTGTAGCCGTAGCCGGATATTTTCTGCCTGATCCTTATCATACGCCTGTTTTCTATATGGGCCTCTTTGCGCTTTCGGGTGCATTGACCAATGCATTGGCAGTGCATATGCTGTTTGAAAAGGTGCCTTTTCTCTACGGCTCGGGGGTGATTTCGCAAAACTTTGAGTCTTTTAAGAGAAGTATCAAAGAGCTGATGATGAATGAGTTCTTCACACCCCAGAACATGCAGCGTTTTTTGGAGCAGGAAGAGAAGAGACTGGATCTTGAAAGTGTCATCGACAAGACGGATTTCGCTCCGGCTTTTGATGCTTTGAGCAAGACAGTCATGGAGTCTTCTTTTGGTTCGATGCTGGGTATGTTCGGCGGGGCAAAGGCGATAGAAGGTCTTCGAGCCCCATTTGAAGAGAAGATGCGTTCGGCAGTCAAAGAGATCGCTAAAAGCGAAGCCTTTCAAAACAACCTGAACGAGGCACTTTCTGGTTCTAGCCTGAGTCAGGACATCAATATCAAGATAGAGTCTGCGATCACAGCGAGAATGGATGAACTGGATCCGACGATGGTCAAAGAGATAGTCCAGCGTATCATTGCTGAACATCTTGGATGGCTGGTCGTTTGGGGCGGTGTCTTTGGGGGGATTATCGGCCTGATCTCAGCTCTGATCATATTGATCTGATCAGAGTCTCCTCTTAATTAAGGAGCCAGCTTCTCCTGTAGCAGACGTTGGAACATATCAGGATATTTTTGCTGCAGTTTCTGCAGCTTTTCTATATTTTGTTCCTGTGAATTGACATAGTTCTTAAAGCGCTGGTATTTTTCTTCATCCACCTCTGTGCTGCTCTTTTTGATTTCTTCTTTGGATTCCTCTTTTAGCTCTGTATACTTCTCAACGGTCGTGTTCTTGTCTGACTCATTTTGAAGTATCGGAGTATGGACAGTGAACGGGCTGCCTTTTGACTCGACTTTTATGATGACGACGCGGGGTGAGCTCTCTTGTTCAGGACTGGTGATCGTATATTCGAAGCTGTCACTTCCGCTGAACCCTTCATTGGGTTCATAGACAAAATGCCCGCTTTCATTAAGGTTCAAAGAACCATTCTTAGGCGAAGTCTCGATATCAAACTTAAGATTTTGACTTTGAATGGGCGTAAGCGACTCGGAGAACTTCTCATTTTGCAAGGTCGTATAGTGTTTGGTCTTTGCATCGTTAAATACACCGATCTCTGCTGTGTTTAGAAAGTTAAGCACGACAGAAAACTTTTTTTCTGGTTCGAGCGTGATCGTCTCCATCTTGCTTTGAGAAGCGAACTTGACCAGATACTGGACTTCACCCTTGCATCTTTTGATAGGAATTGTCTTGTTCAGGGCAACCGCATCTCCGTTCACCATCGCTGTCGCAGACTTGTCCGTAATAAAAAGGATCGTCGGATAATGCATGGATGAGAAATCGCCGCTGATACTCTCTTCTTCAAAAAGGTCAATACTGAAACTTCCGGTGATGTCACAGCGGTCTTTCGCCGTTATCTTGTAAGAGTGCTCACCTTCTTTGATGTAGACTTTCTCATTCTTAGCGACTATTTTCCCATCAAGGATGATCGTCTCAGGATTTTCGCTCTGTACAGTAAAGACTACGAATTGCGGATACGTGCTCTTCTTTGTCTGGCTGAAGGACTTGATCTTTTCATCTATAGTGTTCTTGTCAGGAGATGAGAATGATTGGGGGAAAAGTGCAATGAGCGATGTTGTCACCTGAAGATGCTGAATATAGTTGTCTATCTGCAGATAGCGTTTCTTCGGGTCTTCATGCAGGAGTGTGTTCTTGTATCGTTTTGCATCAGAATACATCTTTTGTGCGATATCCAAAAGAGAGACTTTGCTGATGACTGCACAGATGTCTGTTCCGGACTGGGTATAACTTATCTGAGGTTCTAGAAGATGGATCAAGGGGTCTTTTTCTTCAGCTGTAAAGAACTTGCTCAATGAGTCAAAAAAACCTGTATCCTCATTTTTCTTGTTGAAAAGTTTATGATTTAGCCCTTTGAGTGCCTCATCACGGGTGGGTTTACATGATTTCCATACCAATGCATCCATTTTCATCTGTGTCTGCGTATAGATGTCTTGAAAAAGCTTCAGTTTTTGATTGATAAGTACTTTTTCTTCATTCGTCATATCTGAAAGGAACACAGGGTAGAGATGCTCCAACTGTTCTAGATCGTTTAGCCATCTTTTCAATGTCGAGAGTTTGTCGGATGATGATTGAGGCAGATCGCTTTCGCTATAGACACGTACCTTGGCCAACAGCTTTTTAGTATGTTCTGTTTGGGCTTCTGCTTCCACTGTAGCACAGACCTGAGTCTCTTTTGTGTATATCTTTATATCAACGAGCTCGAGGTTGGAACTGACCGATGAATACTGCTCAATCGTGGTCTGAACGTTTTCAATTTCATCATTTCGTGTCGATCTTGCTCTTTTGTTCCCCATGACTTCAATAGTGGAACTGATTTTTGTGATCAGATCGATCTTCGCGTTTTCACTGTTCTCACCACACCCTTCATACGATTTTGCGAGCAGGATAAAGGGCAGTGATAAAAGTAGAAATATCTTAGACATAAGACTCCGTTGACAGTATTTTTTTATGATTATAATGTTCCGTTTGTAACAAAGAGCTTTTGCAGGTGTTTATGATGAGATCTATGAAGTGCCATGATAGGATGGGGATAGCATCTCATCGACGTTTCTGAGATGTCTGTATGTGAGGAGGCTTATGCGATGACTTCGATACTTACCTCTCCGATCGTGATGACTTCGCCCGGTTGGATCTTTGCGCGTTTGCGTGTCTCGACTTCACCGGCACGTTTGACATGCCCTTCTTCTATGAGCTGTTTTGCTTCAGCACCGCTGTCAACAAGGTCGGCTGCCTTGATAAGTTTGTACAGTTCGATATATTCATCCGAGATTTTAAATTGCATCTGCAGTCCGTGTGTTTATTTTAATACAATAATAGCGAATAGCTGTTAAAATACTTGTTAATAGTATCGTTCAAAGGATAAGAGATGCAAAAATGGAGTATAGGTTTTAGAGTATGGCATTGGATACATGCTTTCGTAGTACTGGGTCTTATAGGTACGGTTATTCTTCGCAAGACTTTTTTATCATGGAGAGCGAACAGCGAGATACTTACGTCCAAGCTCTCTTCCATGCAGATAGATGTCACAGCAGAACAGGCTAAGCTTTTGGCAAAGGCTATCAGAGCACCGATGTGGGAGTGGCATATCCTTCTCGGTTATGCTCTGGCCGTACTGCTCATAGTCAGAGTCCTTCTGTTCTTTACCCAAAACGGAAAGCAAAATTATCAAAATTTCGCAAAGGCTACCTTACATAAAAAGATGGTGACAATAGCTTATATAGGTATCTATTTGGTACTGGTATTCATGGCACTGAGCGGATTAAGCATGGTGTATCAGGAAATGCTCGGCCTGACAAAGGAAACAGTCCATACGATCAAAGAGGCCCACGAAGCGGTGTTTAACCTTACCTGGATATTTGTTGTTATGCATATAGCCGGTATCGTCGTAGCTGAGAATAGGGATGAAAAGGGTCTGGTCTCTGATATGATAGGCGGAGGAAAGTCGGAATGATGTTATGAAAGAGTGGGGAAATCTCCCTTATCTTTCAAAGTGTCTTTTACCAGGTATCTCTTGGGGGACGTGCGGGGCGGGGACGAGCTTCATTCACACGTAAGGTTCTTCCGTCAAATTCTTTACCTTCAAGATCGGAAATCGCTTCATCTGCACAAGAGCCATCGGCCATCTCGACAAATCCGAATCCACGAAATCGACCTGTTTCTCTGTCGTTCACGAATTTAACTGAATTTACTTCACCAAACTGTGCAAATAAGTCTTGCAAGTCCTCTTCGGTTTTACTATAAGGGATATTCCCAACATAGATCTGTTTCACATTGCACTCCGTTGAATTTAGAATATTATTAAAAAACTGTAAATAACAGTAATAAATAATAGGACGATTATAGTAATATAATAATTCTTAATATAAACTGTGATGAACAAAAAGATCATTCACCTATTTGCAGCTGTTTTTATTTCTTTTTGTGTCTGACTTCTATGCGGCTGCTTTTTGCTACAATATCCTTTAAAGGTACAGTATGAAAACAAAGAGTCTTTACATATCTTCTGTGACACCGCATGCAGGCAGTCTTATCATCAGTATGGGCATGATGGAGATGTTGCGTGCACGTTTTGGCAAGGTGGCTTTTTTTCGTCCCTTTATCGAGAGAAAAGAAAAGATGGACAGCGATATCAACTTCATGATCAAGCATTATGGCCTTAAGCTTGAGTATTCGCAGACATACTCCTATTATGTTGATGAGGTCGAAGAGCTTCTTTCCCGCCAGAAGACAAAACAGATACTCTCAAAGATACTTGAAGACTTTAAAGCCTTGCAGGAAGATCATGACTTCGTATTGTGTGAAGGCCTCAACAGAGAGAGCTTCAGCCGGAGTATCTCTCAGGACTTAAATACCCTTGTAAGCAAAAATCTGGGAACACCCTTCATCTCTGTTATCAATGCCAAAGATAAAACGCAAAAAGAGATACGTGAGGAGCTAAGAATAGAAGATGAGGCTTTGGTACATGAAGGCGGGACACACTTCGCCCGTTTTATAAACCGGGTAAGCCCGGATGCCTATGAGCTTATCAGAAAAGAATTTGAGACGGAAGTCAACTGTTTTGTCCTGCCTGAGGTCGATGAACTTGATTTTATCACAGTGTCCGAAGTCGTTGAAAAACTTGCCTGCAAGAAACTGCTTGCAACAGATCTTAGTCTTCACCGTACTATCAAGCGTTCCAAGATCGCTGCGATGAACCTTGAAGGTTTTCTTTCTCAAATGCAAGAAGGTGATTTTGTCATTGTCCCCGGGGATAGGATCGATATTGTCGTCGGCATTCTGGCTTCTTATCACTCAAAGAACTATCCGCCTGTATCGGGGATCATACTGACCGGCGGATATGTCCCTTCAAAAGATATACTCTCTTTGTTTGAAGGATTGGATGAAGCCCTTTCGATACCTGTTCTGAGTTCGGATAAGGATACCTTCAGTGTGGCAAGGGAGATTGACAAAGTCTATGCGAAGATCTGCCCGGACAGTACAAGAAAGATAGCCTTGAGTATAGGTGTCTTTAATAAATATGTCAATACTGCTTTATTAAAGGAGAGCTTTTTTGAATTTCACTCGTCAATCACAACGCCGCTGATGTTTGAATACGGTCTTTTTGAAAAAGCCCGTCAGAATAAACGGCGTATCGTTCTGCCTGAAAGTATGGATGAGAGGATACTGCGTGCAACGGAGATCCTTCTACGGCGGGATGTTGTCGATATCATCCTCTTGGGAGATCAACAAGAGGTCACATACAAGGCACTCTCTCTTGATCTGGATATATCCAATGCCACTTTTGTCAATCCCAAGGACTTTGAATTGCTTGAGACTTTTTCTCACAGCTTCTATAAGCAGAGGCGAGAAAAAGGGCTCAGTCTTATAGCAGCCCAGGATGCGATGACGCATGCTAACTATTTTGGGACAATGATGGTTCAGATGGGATACGCAGACGGAATGGTCTCCGGAGCAATGCATACGACACAGGATACGATTCGTCCAGCCCTGCAGATCATTAAGACAAGGCCGGGAATAGAGCTTGTCTCCAGTCTTTTCTTTATGTGTATGGACACTCGGGTCCTGGTATATGCTGATTGCGCAGTCAATCAGGACCCGAGTGCGAATGATCTTGCCCAGATAGCTATTGCTTCTGCAGCTACAGCCGAAGTATTCGGAATTGCGGTAAAAGTGGCGATGCTCTCCTATTCGACCGGCGACTCAGGACAGGGTGTTGATGTAGAAAAAGTAAAAGAAGCGACGGAAATCGTGAAAAAAAGCCATCCGGAGATTTTAATAGAAGGCCCGATACAGTATGACGCCGCAATAGATCCCAATGTCGCATCCAAAAAGCTGCCTCACAGTAAAGTGGCCGGTCAGGCGACTGTCTTTATATTTCCGGATCTTAATACGGGGAACAATACCTACAAGGCTGTTCAGAGATCCTCAGGGGCCGTTGCCATCGGTCCTGTGCTGCAAGGATTGAAAAAACCTGTTAATGATCTAAGCCGAGGGTGTACGGTAGCAGATATCATCAATACGGTAGCTATCACTGCGATTCAGGCGGGAGGCAGTCAATGAAGATATTGGTGATAAACGCAGGAAGCTCTTCCTTAAAGTTCAAGCTTTTTAAGATGCAGGATGAATCCTGTCTTGGCTTTGGCCATATTGAGGCAATAGGAAAAGAAAGCTCCTCGGTCACCCTCGAGCTAAAAGAAAATATCTTGCATAAACATATGCCTGTCTCGGATCATGTAGAGGCCTTAAACATACTTTTTGATCTTCTTGTCGAGTCGGGCCTTATAGTGAGCTTGGATGAGCTTTATGCCGTAGGACATAGGGTGGTCCACGGAGGATCGTATTTTAGCGAAGCCTGTCTTATCGATGAGAATGTTCTGGAGAGAATAGGAGAACTGATTCCCTTGGCGCCTCTGCATAACTCTGCAAACATCTCTGGAATACTGGCAGTTCGAGAACACTATGCACAGATGAAGCAGGTCGCTGTCTTTGACACGGCTTTTCATCAAAGCATACCTTCTTATGCATCTCAGTACGCTTTGCCCCGGTATCTGTATGAAGAAGAGAATGTCAGACGTTTCGGCTTTCACGGTACATCCCATGCTTATATGCTCAAGCAAGCTTCGGGACTTTTAGGAAAATCGCCGCAGAAGACAAGCATCATATCTTTGCATCTGGGTAATGGTGCAAGTATCTGCGCTATCCAAAACGGAAAAAGTATCGATACTTCCATGGGGATGACCCCTTTGGAAGGTCTGGTGATGGGTTCACGAAGCGGGGATATCGATCCGGGCATATTCTTTTATCTTCACCGGCACAAGGGCTATAGCGTCGATGAGATCGATGATATGCTGAACCAAGAGAGCGGGCTTTTGGGGGTCTGCGGTGAAAACGACATGCGGCTTATCCTGCAAAAAGCAAAAGATGACCCTCTGTACCGATCGGCACGGGATCTTTTTGTCTACCGGATCAGAAAATATATCGGTGCCTATATGGCCGTTTTGGAAAGAGTCGATGCCATCGTCTTTACGGGAGGTATCGGAAAAAACTCTGCTGAGATACGAGCACTTTCTCTTAAAGATTTACAGGTGTTTGGTATTGTGACAGATACAGAAAAAAATGAAGCAGGAAAGAGCTCAGCCTTTTCATTTCATGATAAGGGCTCGCGTATAAAACTGTTTGCAATACAGACGGATGAAGAGTTGGAGATCGCCTTACAGACTAAAGAAGTTCTGGTAAAAAGTTCTCTCTAGCCTGGATAGACATGATAGCTGTTCTGTCCGGTCTTCTTGGCTTCATACATTGCGGCATTGGCATGTTTGATCAGCTCAATTGAATTGGTCGCATGTTCGGGAAAAAAGGAGATACCGATGCAGCAGTTGAGTTTAAAGCTGTCTTCTTCTATCTCAAAGGGGCTGTCTAAAAGCCCGAAGAGTCTTGTAGCCAAGCGTTCAGCATAGGAGCTATCCTGAAGGTCGGACATCAAGATGACGAACTCATCTCCGCTGAAACGTATAAGTTCTTCTTTGATCGCTGTCTTGAAACGGCTGCTAAGGGCT
>JBFEIF010000046.1:0-17548 GCA_041553795.1 Sulfurimonadaceae bacterium | reverse complement strand
TACTTTGTTCAAGAGATCGGTTCAAAAGAAGGTGCCGTGTCACCTGTTATCGCTCAATCTGCCTCATTCGGTTATGGCGATTCGGCAACAGGTGAGGGCATATTCAACGGGTCCGTTAAAAAACCTTTATATTCTCGTGTCGGCAATCCGACTACGGCAAAACTGGAAAACATCCTTGCCAAGATGGATGGGGGAATAGGCGCTGTCTGTACAAGTTCCGGTATGGCGGCAACGACTCTGGCAGTGATGTCCATCGTCTCCTCGGGTGACGAGATCATCAGTGTTGGGGGTCTTTTTGGCGGGACCTATGCACTCTTTACCGAAACGCTTTCACGTTTTGGTGTCTCGACGACATTCTTTGATGTCGATGAGCTTCAAGCAGTCGAAGCGGCTATTACAGACAAGACCAAGATCATTTTTCTTGAGTCTGTCGGAAATCCGAACATGCGTCTTCCGGACATCAAGGCTATAGCTGAGATCGCGACTAAGCACGGAGTCGTACTGATGGTTGACAATACGATCACACCGATGAGCGTCAAGCCACTTGAACTTGGTGCAGACATCGCTGTGTACTCAACGACAAAGATAATCTCCGGAAATGCTTCTGTCCTTGGCGGTGCAGCAGTCTTTCGTGAAATAAATGTTGATGGAGAAGATAAGTTTAAGACACAGCGTTATGCGGATATCCACAAGTTTATCAACAAGATGGGCGCAATGGCGCTTATCCCTAATGCAAAAAAACGTGCGATGCGTGACTTTGGTATGAGTGCCAGCGCTTTTTCGTCGTATCTTACGATGCTGGGTCTTGAGACACTTCCACTTCGTATGGACCGTATCGTCAGCAGTGTCGAAAAAGTAGCGATCGCTTTGGACAAGGCCGGTTTTAAGATCAACCATCCTTGTCTGCCTTCACATCCCCATCATAAGCGCTATTTGGAAGACTTCAATTTGGGATGCGGCACCTTGCTGACTATCGATATGGGTTCAAAAGAGAAGGCCTTTGCCTTCCTTGACAAGACAAAGATTCCTATCATAACAGCAAATATCGGTGACAGCCGGACCCTGGCACTGCATATGGGATCGACTATATACAGTGATTTTAACGAAGAACAAAGAGAATTTTTGGGGATCACACCTGGCCTGATCCGTGTCTCTATCGGTTTGGAGAGAGCGGAAGATATTATCAACGATTTCATCCAAGCTGCACAATAGACCTTCTTTGAGGCATTCTCGGGCCTCAATATTAATTTCTGCATTTAAGCAACTTGACACCAAATTCAAGTTAAATTACAAGACAATAATACATGTATTATGAAGGAAATATATTTTGGCGACTAAAAAATCATTAGAGTTTGATGATGAAGTGGCTCTGGAAGAGCCGCAATTATATAAAGTATTATTATTAAATGACGATTACTCTTCTATGGAATTTGTCATCGATATACTTATGACGATCTTTCACAAATCGTATGTCGAGGCAGAAAATATAATGTTGGAAGTACATAAAAATCAGCGTGGCTTGTGCGGTGTCTATCCATTTGAGATAGCCGAGACAAAAGTAGCCCAAGTAACAAAGATCGCCAGAGAGCAGGGATTCCCTCTCAAGGCGATCATGGAAAAAGAATAGGAATAAACTATGATCAGCAGTGAATTAAATGCCGTCTTTAAAAAAGCTTTGACTTATGCAAAAGACCAGCATCACGAGTATTTAACCATTGAACACGTCTTCTTTGCTCTTTTGAGTTCAGATGAGGGTGTCCGTATCCTAAAAGAGTGTGGCGGAGATGTCCACGCTATGCGTGAATCTTTAGCAACTTTTTTAATGCAAAATATGGAACCTCTTCCGGATGACGTAGAACAGGAACCTTTTGAGACAGTCGCATTGTCTCGTATGATCGATCAGATGATCCGCCATATCCAGTCGGCACAAAAAGAAAATGCTTCGGTTGGGGATCTGTTGGCAGCACTTTTCGAAGAAGAGCACTCTTATGCTTTTGCACTATTGGAACAGCAGGGTATAACACGGGTGGATATCTTGGAAGTCATCTCGCATGAGGATACTGATGTCGATTCAGGCGAGAACTCGGATGAGAGCTTCTTAGGAAAATACACGGTAGACCTTGTAACTCAGGCAAAAGCAGGGAAAATAGATCCAGTTATCGGACGTGAGACTGAGATTGAACGTGTTGTTCAGACGCTTTGCCGCCGTAAGAAGAACAACCCTCTTTTTGTCGGTGAACCGGGTGTCGGTAAGACAGCGATCGCTGAAGGCCTCGCTTTGAGGATAATGCATCAAGATGTTCCAGAAATAATCAAGAACTCGCCACTGTTTGCATTGGACCTTGGCGCGATGTTGGCAGGTACAAAATACCGCGGAGATTTTGAAAAGCGTCTCAAGGGTGTGATGGATGAGATAAAACTACAGCCCAATGCCATCCTCTTTATCGATGAGATACATACGCTTGTCGGGGCAGGTGCTGTTAACGGCGGAAGTATGGATGCGTCTAACCAACTTAAGCCCGCACTTGCCTCAGGTGCGATGAAATGCATGGGTGCAACGACGTATGCCGAATATCGAAATATCTTTGAAAAAGACAAGGCACTATCCCGCCGTTTTGCAAAGATCGATGTCGAAGAACCTTCTGTGGAAGATTCTTTCTTGATCCTTAAGGGACTTAAATCAAAGTATGAAGAACACCACAAAGTAAAGTACACGGACAAGTCTCTACGCTCGGCAGTGGAGCTTTCAAAAAAATATATTTCGGACAGATTTTTGCCGGATGTCGCTATTGACCTTATTGATGAGGCGGGAGCCTCTTTTCATCTGCAAAAGAAAAAACGTTCAACTGTAACACCTCATGATGTAGAGATGATTATCTCAAAGATCACCGGTGTGCCGACATCACGTATCAGTGAAGATGATACAGCCAAACTGAAGGTACTTGACAATGACCTCAAAGCAAAGGTTATCGGTCAGGATCAGGCCGTTGAACTGGTAGCGCAAGCCGTCAAACGCTCACGTGCCGGACTGAATCCTCCAGATCGCCCTATTGCTTCCTTTTTGTTCTCCGGACCGACAGGTGTGGGTAAGACAGAACTGGCAAAATCATTGGCAGAAGTCCTTGGTGTACATTTTGAGCGTTTTGATATGAGTGAGTATATGGAAAAACATGCCTTGAGCCGCCTTGTCGGAGCACCTCCGGGATATGTCGGATATGAGCAAGGCGGTCTTTTAACCGAAGCCGCCAGAAAACATCCTTATATGGTTCTTCTGCTTGATGAGATCGAAAAAGCACACCCTGATCTGATCAACATCTTGCTTCAGGTCATGGACCATGCAAGTCTGACAGATAATAATGGCTATAAAGCCGGATTCAAAAACGTAGTTTTGATCATGACATCTAATGTCGGAGCAACGGAACGTTCAGTCATGGGCTTCAACTCTGATTCATCTCTGTCCAGAAACGAAGCGTTGAAAGACTTCTTTACACCTGAGTTCAGAAACCGTCTTGATGCGGTCGTTGAGTTCTCTGCGTTGAGTCAGAAAGTGGTTGAAGGCATTGTCGACAAATTTGTCGCGGAACTGAACCTTCAGCTGAAACCGAAAAAGATCAAAGTGGTATTGACAGCGGATGCTAAAGCATACTTTGCGGAAAAAGGTTATGACAAAGCTATGGGAGCCCGTCCGCTTAACCGCTTGATCCAGGATGAATTGAAAAATCCGTTGACAGATATGCTTCTGTTTGACGAGCTTCATGGCGAGATCCTTGTGGATATAGAAGAAGGCAATGTCGTATTAAAAGAGGCAGTTGAACAAGCTCTTTGATACAGATACCCTATATCGGATACGAACTCTCTTTCCCTTCTGTCAATACGGCTACGCCTGAAGGGCTCTTGGCCTATGGCGGTGATCTGACCCCCAAAAGACTTTTATTAGCGTACAGAAGCGGTATCTTCCCATGGTATAACTCGTCTGATCCCATATTGTGGTGGTCACCTGATCCTAGGCTGGTACTTTTCCTGGATGAGTTTAAATTGCGTAAATCGCTAAAAAAACGGATGAAACATTTTGAAGTCCGTTACGATACGGTCTTCGTCGATGTAATGAAAGAATGCGCTTCAATAGAGCGTGAGGGTCAGGACGGTTCATGGATCATTCCTGAAGTTATTGAAGCCTACAGCGTGCTTTTTGATATGGGTTACGCCCACAGCATAGAAGCTTGGCAGGATGATAAGCTTGTCGGCGGCCTGTACGGTGTGATGATAGGCAAGATCTTCTTTGGCGAGTCGATGTTTGCCAAGGTGGCGGATGCTTCTAAAGTAGCTTTTGCCTATCTCATCGAGCGGCTCAAAGCTGATGGCTGCGAATTGATAGACTGTCAAATCCCTTCTGCCCATTTAAAATCTTTGGGTGCGAGAGAAATATCACGGCAGGAATTTCTCACTTATCTTAAGAAGCAAGTAGATGAAGATTATACTCCTCAACATTGGAACTAACATAATTGTCAAAATATAATGATTATGTTAGCTTTCTTTAAGTCTAAATATTTTAAACTGACCCCATCTTAATTGTATGGAGAAATGAATGAAAAAGTTAATCGTAAGTCTAGCTGCAGTGGCAGCTCTTAGTTCAGCTGCATTTGCTGGTGTTAACAGTCAAACAGGTTGTGGTCTTGGTTCAATGATCATCAAAGATGACAGTACAGCGATCATGTTGGCTCTACAAGCGACTACTAACGGTACATCTGCTAACCAGACTTTTGGTATCACTTCAGGGACTTCAGGATGTAAAAAGACTAAGTTCGTGATGAATGAGCGTGCTGAAGAGTTCGTCGCATCAAACATGGATCAACTTGCTAAAGAGATTGCAATGGGTCATGGCGAGTCTGTAGACACACTGGCTGAACTACTTGCTGTAGAAGACAAAGAAGCTTTCGCATCTGCTCTTCAATCAAACTACAACAGCATCTACTCTTCTGATGATGTTAAAATGGCTGAAGTCTTAGACACTATTTCTGCCAGCTAATCTTACTTTACAAACGGTTTTCCGTTTGTAAGTTTGCTACTTGCTTATCTATTGCTCTTCAAAGGCTTTTTCCTGCTACGTTTTGTACTTTTTTATTTAACATTCACTACTGTCTTATATGCAAACAGCGGTATTGATTATATTAACCTGGCAAATGAAAAAAAGCTTTTTGAAGATCGATATTGGCACCTTCTGCTCCATACCCCCTCTAAAAATGGCATCAGTGAGATCGATGATGTCCGTTTTTTTCTTGCACAAGACGGATTTGAAAATCCCAAAGCTGAACTAGAAGCAACGATAGCGGCCTTGTATAATGAGACAAGTCTAGATGATAATGCCACAGCCTGCCGTTTTCCTGCTCGCAAAAAATGGCTCGTAGACACTTTGGACCTGAAAGACCTTCCTATCGTCGAATGTAAAGAGTTCGATGCGCTTGTCAAACGTATGGACCCGCGTTCTGCCAGTCTTGTCTTCCCTTTTGCCCATGTCAACTCACCGGCCTCTATGTTTGGCCATACCTTTATTCGTATTGATTCTGCCTATGAGTCCAGGATGCTTTCTTATGCGATCAATTATGCTGCAGGAGCAGATCCTGAAAAAGAAAACGGGTTCTTGTTCGCGATAAAAGGTCTTGTCGGCGGATATCCCGGGAACTATTCGCTTTTGCCGTATTATGAGAAATTAAAAGAGTATAGGGACAGTGATCAACGTGACATCTGGGAATATGACCTGGACCTGAATACTGATGAAGTGATGCAGATGGTCCGCCATATCTGGGAACTTCGGGAGACCTACTCCTGGTACTATTTCTTCGATGAGAACTGTTCTTATAATATGCTGTGGCTAATTGAGATAGCAAGAGAAAGTGTCCATCTGAGAGACTCTTTTACCTACTATGTGATCCCTCCGGAGACGGTGGAGCGTGTTTATCAAAGCGGTATTGTCAGGCAGATGCATTATCGACCTTCCAAACGGACGACATTGCTGGCTTATGAAGATGTCTTGACACCGGATGAACGACAAGAGTGTTTAAGCGTTGCCAATGGCACTATAGGACCTGATCAGATTGCAAGTGATTCAAGACGTTCAGAGCAGAGCCGGCGATATATTCTTGAAGCAGCTTCGGAACTGAACCAATATAATTACATGAATGCCAATGTAAGTAAAGAGGATTATCTGAAGTATTCACGCAGTATACTTACCCAAAGGTCTTTGCTGGGAAAGGGTGAAAGACTTCCTATAGCACAAGTGGATAATCCGCTTGAAGGACATCAGGCAACCAGACTCAGAGCCCAAATAGGCTGGCGAAACCGAAATCCGATCCAGCTTTTGGGATGGCGTCCTGCCAATCACGATCTTTTTGACAGTGATGTAGGTTATCTTCGCGGGACACAGATTGAGTTTTTGGATACTTTGTTGAGATTTGAAGACAGCAAGCTTGAGTTGGAAAGACTGACACTCCTTTCTATAGCATCGATCGCTCCCAGAACGGATTTTTTTAAGCCGCTGTCATGGCGGATGAAAAGCGGCTGGGATACAGCCTTTCTGAATGAGAACAGTCGGTTCATGACCTCTGTCGGGGCTGGGTTTAGCTGGGGGAACGAGTATGGCTATTTCTATATTACGGTAGACCCACTTTTCTATCTTTCATCAGACCTGGATGCGGGGATAGGCGGCAGTGCCGGAGCAGTGTTGTATGAGAATAAGATGTTTAAGACAAATCTCGAGGGTACGCAGAGGATCTTTGATACAGGAGAGGAACAACTTCTCTTTACAGCTTCGCAGCATTGCCGTGCTTCGGAGAATATCTCACTATCATTATCGTATGATTTTGTAGAAAAATACAAGGAAGACTGGAATACGGTGAAATTTACATTTGATTATTTCTTTTAAACTATAATTTAATAAATTTGGAGCTATAATGAATGCAATAATAATTAAGGCATATGATGTATATTAAAGCACTGAATTTTTCGCTGTGGGCGGATTTTATCGAAAGAGATTATCTTGAGGGCGAGTTTAAAGACCTTATTGACAAAAAGATCATCAACGGAGCTACAAGCAACCCTGCGATATTTAAAAATGCCATTCTTACTTCTGCAGCTTATAAAGCGCAGCTAGATACTTTAAGCGGTTCTGCCAAAGAGAAGTATGAAGCTCTGGCAATCACTGATATCCAAAAAGCAGCCGACATCCTAAAACCGCTTTATGATGCAGGAGATGACGGTTTTGTCAGTATCGAAGTCGATCCGAACCTTTGCGATGATGCGGAAGGGACGATTGCAGAAGGCGAGCGTCTTTTTGCGACGATCGACAGAGAAAACGTGATGATCAAAGTACCTGCGACCGAGGCCGGTTTTAAAGCGATGGAAGAACTGAGTGCCCAAGGTATCCATGTCAATGCTACATTGATCTTCTCTCTTTCAGATGCGATGGCCTGTGCAAAAGCCTTTGCCCGAGGAAGTGAACGTGCACATAAAAGAGCCTATACCGTGATCTCAGTATTCGTAAGCCGTGTAGACAGGCTGCTGGATGCTAAGATGAAGTCTGCTGGCTTGGCAGCGGGGAAACTCGGTATTTACAACGCTGCGCGTATCTATAACATCATCTCTACGATGAACGTCCCTCAGTGCCGTGTTCTGTTTGCCAGTACAGGTGTCAAAGGAGATGATTATATTCCTTCGTATTATGTCGATCAGCTCATAGGAGCTTCGTGTATCAATACCGCTCCTATTGAGACGATCGCAGCCTTTGTAGAGCATGGTGATATCAGCGAAAAGCTTCCTATCAAAGAAGAAGAGATCGATGCACTTTTTATGAGTGTAAAGCAGTCAGGTATAGATCTTGATGCAGTTTTGAACGAATTAAAAGCAGACGGCCTGGAACAGTTTAGATCGGCCTTTGCAGAAATCTTGAAAGAATTGGAGTAATTATGGCAGAACCAACAGTTCAAAGACAAGTCCCTCAGGAAAATCCCAATGTTCAGCAATTGACGTTTGAGACCCTAAAAAAGATACGTGCCTATCTGCAGCGTATGATCGATGCCGGCGGATCGGATCTTCATATCAAGGCTAATGCCGTTGTCCGTGCGCGTATCAATGGTGACATCATCCCGCTTTCAGGAGAGATACTCTCCAAAGAAGATGCGCTGACTTTTGCAAAAGAGCTGCTGCGAGGACGTTTTAACGAATTTGTCAAGAACAAGGAACTGGATCTTGTTTATCCTTATGACGAAAAAACACGTTTTCGTGTCAACATCTTCTTTCAAATGGATGGTGTCTCGGCAGTATTCAGGGTTATTCCGGTCAAGATCCTCTCAATCGATGATCTTCAACTTCCTCCGGTCATCCGAAAGTTCGTTGATGTAGAACGCGGTCTGGTACTGGTCACCGGTGTCACTGGTTCAGGAAAGTCAACGACACTGGCAGCGATCATCAATGAGATCAACTGGAAAAAACGCAAGCATATCATGACGATCGAAGACCCGATCGAATTTGTCCACAAAGACAGAAAATGTATTGTCAACCAGCGCAGTATCGGGCAAGATACCCATAACTTCTCTTCTGCTCTGCGTGCAGCGCTTCGTCAGGATCCGGATATTATACTTGTCGGGGAGATGCGTGACCTTGAGACAATCGAGATCGCACTTCATGCTGCAGATACCGGTCACCTGGTTTTTTCAACCTTGCACACATTGGATGCAAAAGAGACGATCAACCGTATCATCTCAATGTTCCCAGGGGAAGAACAAAACCGTGTACGTTTGACGATGTCATCTGTAATTCAGGGGATAGTCTCCCAGCGTCTTATTCCGACGCTTGACGGAAAACGTACGGCAGCGGTAGAAGTCCTTGTCAGGACACCGCGTATTGAACAGCTTATCATGGAAGGCCGTGATGTCGAGATCAAAGATGCGATCGAAGAGGGTAAAGAGATCTATGGTTCGCAAAGTTTTGATCAGGGTATCTTGGATCTTTACCAGAACAAAAAGATATCCAAAGAAGAGGCGTTCATCTATGCGACTTCTGCCTCTGACCTTAAACTCAGAATGGAAGGTCTGGCCTCGACTATGACGAAAGCAGCACCTCTGCCTGAAGGAGAAGAAGCTCCTGAAAAAGTCGAACGTGTCTTTGAGGAAGATGAAATCTTCGGAATAAAAGAGTAGCATGTAAGCAGAGGGAGCAGACCTCAGGCACTTCCTTTGTTTCCATAAAACATTAATCTAACTTTAAACACACCTACACTATAATTCGCAACATTTTTTTAAAGGAAACAACATGCTAGAAGGCATTATTAGAGAGAGTATTGGCAAAAAAGGCACTAAAGCACTTCGCCGAGATGGTTATCTTGTTGCTAACATCTACGGAAAAGGCTTAGAGAATATCGCGGCTGCATTCAAATCAAATGATTATATTCGTACTGTTAAGAAGAAAGACAGCGTTGCATTTGATGTAAAAGTAGGTGGTAAAGAGCTTAAGGTTGTTGTTCAGGCATACCAAAGTCATCCATTGACAGGTGACCTTGTTCACGTTGATCTTATGGTTGCACAGCCTGGTGTTGTGACTAAGTATATGGTTCCTGTTGAGCCAATCGGTGACCCAATCGGTCTTAAGAATAAAGGTCTTTTATACGTTGCAAAACCACGTCTTGCAGTTAAAGCAAGAGTTGAAGATCTTCCAAAGAGCATCAGCATCAATGTTGCACCTCTTGATCTTGGTGATTCAGTTCTAATCCGTGATATCGAAGCACCTGCGAACACTTCATTTGTAGATGCAGAACGTGTTGCTGTTCTAAGTATCATTAAAGCTAAGTAATCTTAGCTTTAGACCTCAAGAGTGCCTTTCGCACTCTTTTCTCTTCTTCTACTCATAAGGATAACAAACAGATGAAACTTGTTGTTGGTTTGGGAAATCCTGGTAATGAATATGCTTCCACCCGTCACAATATAGGTTTTATGGTTATTGATGAACTTCGTCGACGTACGAATGCCCAAGATGTCTCCAAAAGCTCTTTCAGCGGCGAAACTTACAAAACAGACAAGGCTATCTATTTGAAGCCTATGACCTACATGAACTTATCTGGTAAAAGTATTTTAAAAGTAAAAAACTTTTTCAAGACAAGTCAGACTATCGTCATTCATGATGATCTGGACCTGCCATTTGGCACTTTGCGTTTTAAGCTCGGAGGAGGGCATGGAGGTCATAATGGTCTAAAGTCGACAGATGCCGCCATTACGAAAGAATACATTCGTGTACGAATGGGTATCGGAAGACCTGAAAATAAGGGTGAAGTCGCCTCTTTTGTGTTATCATCGTTTTCAAAAGACGAAGAAGCCTGTTTGGATGTATGGATAAGCAAGGCTGCCGATGCAGTCGAAGCCATATTGATCGGTGATTGGGAAAAGATCGCTTCGACACATTCGATCAAAAAGTCTGTATGTCTAAAATAGCCAAGGTAAGCATGTGCTAGCATTTAAAAACATCTCTTTTCTTTATCTGAAATATGTCAGTATCATTGTCCTCGCCCTTGTCCTGTTCTTTGTAGGGTTTGATGTGATGGATAACTTGAACGGACTTCCTGATTCTGCAAACTTGAAGCTTCTGTATGCGCTTTTCCGCTCATATTATGCACTGGATATCCTGTTTCCCATCTCGCTTGTCTTTGCTATGATCGCTACAAAGATCGCTATGATACGTTCAAATTCGCTGGTGGCCTATTATTCTCTTGGATATTCCAAAGCAGATGTACTACGACCCTTTACTCTTATATCGACATTTCTCATCCTCACCTATATCCTGATGCATATGTATCCGCCTTTTGCCAAGGGAAAAGAGTATTCTGACAATATCTATTCCAACAAGATAAACGGGGCGCCGACACAGAACCTTTTTTTTACGTATGAAGACTATTATGTCTATTTCCAGGAACTGCGTCCCTTGCAGCAGACAGCTAAAGAGATACGTGTTTTCAAGATAGACAATAACGACCTGCGTGAGGTGATCGTTGCGAAAGAAGCAAAATATATAGATGATTTTTGGGTGGTCGAAGATGCCAAAAAGCTCGTTAAACCGCAGCAGGTCGGTTTGAAAAGCGAGGGGATGAGGATAACAGAAAATGAGACTCTGAAGATACTTAAAGACTTCAGGCCGGAGATACTCGATCAGGTCTATGAAGGAAGTTCGACCTATACTATTTTGGATGCTTTTGATGCGATGAAGCTTTTGGAAGAACAGAATGTCAATACAGACAAGGTCCGAAGTGTCCTGTACAAGACCATTGTTTATCCGTTTTTTGTACCCTTTGTCGTGATCATCATCTTCTTTTTCGTCCCTATCAGCCCGCGTTTCTTAAATGTTAGTCTTTTTAGCTTTGCGGCCTTGATCACATCACTTCTGATTTGGGGAGTTTTTTATACGCTTATTCAGCTTTCGAATGCACAAACAGTCTCAGGAGAGATGGGAATTGTACTGCCTGTAGCACTTTTGGGCCTTCTCAGTATCTTTGTCTGGTATAAAAAAGCCAATACCTGATATTGCAGGCTTTTACTCTTTTTTCCTTTTCACATATTAAGCTATTTTCGGGTAGAATCGCGTAAATATTAGATAGCTTTTAGAACTATCACCGTTAAGGGCAAATAATGATTAATTTTTCACAACTTGCAGAAAAATACCAAACACCGCTTTATGTCTATGACTTTAACCAGATAACATCACAGTTTGAAGTCCTGAAAGATGCCTTTAGAGCACGTAAGGCGATCTTGGCCTATGCTGTTAAATCAAACTCCAATCTTTCTGTTATAAAACATCTTGCGTCTTTAGGCGCAGGGGCGGACTGCGTTTCCATAGGTGAAGTAAGACGTGCTTTACTTGCAGGTATTCCAAAATACAAGATCATTTTTTCAGGTGTTGGAAAACAGGATTATGAGATCAAAGAAGCACTGGAATCAGATATTTTGTTTATCAATCTTGAAAGCGAAGCCGAGCTTGAAAGAGTTGAGACGATTGCTACCGAACTTGGGATTAAAGCGCGGATATCTATCCGCGTCAATCCTAACATCGATCCGAAGACGCATCCGTATATCTCGACAGGACTGCATGGAAACAAGTTCGGAGTAGAGATCAATGCTGCGAAAAGAATGTATCTGAAGGCAAAGAACTCGCCTAACCTTGATCCTATTGGGATCCATTTCCATATAGGATCTCAGCTTACAGCACTGGAGCCTATACGCGAGTCAGCTGAGATCGTCGCTGACCTGGTCCGTACATTAAAAGCAGTTGATATCGAACTGAAGTTCTTTGATATTGGCGGTGGACTCGGTGTGACCTATGATAACGAAGTGACTATCGATCCTAAAGAATATGCACAGGCAATATTGGGAACATTGACAGGTCTTGACATGACGATCATGTGCGAACCAGGCCGTTTTATTACCGCTAATGCGGGCTATTTCTTGACACGTGTCATGTATGAGAAAAAAAATGAAGAAAAGCGTTTTGTCATTGTCGACGGTGCGATGAACGACCTTTTGCGCCCGAGTCTTTATTCTGCTTATCATAAGATAGAAGCTGTCGACAACGATGGCGAGAAGACACCGGCAGATATTGTCGGACCGGTATGTGAAAGCGGTGACTTTTTTGCCAAAGACAGACTTCTTCCTAGTTTTAAGCATAATGACCTTCTTGTTGTATACAGTGCGGGTGCTTACGGTTTTGGAATGGGTTCGAACTATAATACACGAGGACGTTCTGCAGAGGTCGCGATCGAAGACGGTAAAGACAGACTGATCCGACGAAGAGAAAGTTTTGAAGACCTTGTCGCTCTAGAAAAAGAGTTTATTAATTAGATCATAGATCCATAGCTAAACGATAGCTTTGAATTATGCTAGAATTACAGGTATTAAGGGTGAAAAATACCTGTAAAACATCCAAAGATTAGGATAGATGTATGAAGACATTAGCGGAGTGCCGTGCAGTCATTGACAGTATTGACGATGAACTCTTAGAGCTGATCAATCGCCGTATGAAGGTCGTCGAGCGTGTCGGCGAGATCAAACACGGCAGCGGAGGGGCAATTTACAGACCTGAACGCGAACAAGAGATCATTGAACGCTTGAGCAAAAAAAGCAAAGACGAAGGCGGCATTCTCAACAAGGAAGCTATTGAAGCTCTTTTTCTGGAGATCTTTGCTATCTCTCGCAATCTGGAGCTTCCTGAAAAGATCGCTTATCTCGGGCCGGAAGGAAGTTTTACACATCAGGCGGCAGAAAGCCGTTTCGGTGCGATGAGCGACTATCTTCCTCTTAAGTCGATCCATGCCGTATTTAATGCTTTGGAAGCAAAACGCGCGAAGTTTGGAGTCGTTCCTATAGAGAACTCCCGTGACGGTGCTGTGGGTGAGACATTGGACCTTTTGGCAAAAAGCAATTACAAGATCGTGGCTGAACTTTACATGCCTATTCATCTTTCTTTCGCTACATCTGCGCGTCATCTAAGTGATGTAAAACGGATCTATTCGAAGGATAAGGGTTTCGGACAATGCCGCGACTTTTTACTGGAGCATGAACTTCAGGATGTCGAGCAGATTCCGGTTGAGTCGACAGCCAAAGCAGCCAAGCTGGCTGCAGCCGATCCTCAGGCAGCTGCTATCTGTTCGCATATCGCAGCAAAACTGTACAACGTCCCGAACATGTTTGAGAACATTGAGGATGTGGATTCGAATACGACACGTTTTATTATTTTAAGCAATTTTGAGAATGCCCCGCATAAATCTTCAAAGACCTCCATTCTGGTACGTTTGAAAGATGGGAACGAAGCCGGTGCCCTGGCACACTTTTTGGATGATTTTGACAAGGCCCATATCAACTTGTCCAAGATCGAGTCGCGTCCCTCACGAGAGAGTGATGGGTTTGGCTACTGGTTCTTTATAGATTTTTACGGACATATCAAAGATAAAAAACTGACAAAGATTTTAGAAAAAAGAGCAGACGAGATCACTTGGCTTGGCTCATATGTAAAAGGCGATAGATGAATTTCAACAAGACTTTAGACGGTATTCAGACTTATGAGGCAGGCAAGCCTATTGAACTGGTAGTACGCGAGTACGGAGTAGACCCGAAAGACGTTATCAAACTTGCGAGTAATGAGAACCCTTACGGTACATCCACAATGGTGACAGAGGCGGTCAAAGAGATAGCCCATAAGATGTTCCTCTATCCTGATGATTCGATGTATGCTCTCAAAGAAGGGCTGGCAAAGAAGTACGATGTCGAGACAAATGAGCTTGTCATCGGTGCAGGTTCAGACCAGGTCATCGAATTTGCAGTCCATGCAAAGCTTAACAGCAATGCCAAAGTGTTGATGAACTCGATCACTTTCGCGATGTACGAGATCTATGCCCGCCATGTAGGCGCGCAGGTCATCCGTACCAAGAGCCGCGAACATGATCTTGAAGAGTTCTATCAGCTCTACTTGGAGCACAAGCCGGAGATGATCTTTATCTGTACTCCAAACAACCCTACAGGCGATGCAATCGATACGGCAGAACTGATCGACTTCTTGAAGAAGATAGACGAGAACACTTTTGTTGTGGTCGACGGTGCCTATATGGAATATGCGGCCTATAAAGATATCAAGAAATCGGTATCGGCAAAAGAACTTATCCGCCAATTTTCCAATGTTATTTATCTGGGTACTTTCTCAAAGGCTTATGGTCTTGGCGGAATGCGTACAGGCTACGGTATCGCGAATAAAGACATCATTACGGCCCTTTATAAACTGCGTCCGCCTTTCAATATCACGACGCTTTCACTTGAAGCAGCTAAAGTCGCACTGCAGGACGAAGCCTTTGTGAACTATTCGATCGAGAAAAACTTTGAAGAGATGAAACGCTATGAAAGTTTTGCACAGAAGCAAGGCTTGGAAATTATAGAATCTTATACCAATTTTGTAACGCTTTGTTTAAATGAAGATCAAAGTTCAAGTGAGATTTCATTATCTTTGTTAAAAAAAGGTATGATAGTCAGAGATTTAAAAAGCTATTCTATTAATGCTATCCGTGTGACAATAGGAACAGAAAAACAGAATACGCGCTTCTTTGAACTATTTGAAGAAGTTACAGGAAACTAGGGCATAAATGGATTTAAAAGCACTCATCTCACAACTTGTTGGTCTCTTTGATAAACTTAATAAAAGCCAAAAGATTGTGGTTGGTGCGACGATCGCGGGTGTTGTCGCTTTCTTACTTTTTTTAGTCGTCTATACGGCAAAAAGCGAGACACGGAAAGATTATAAAGTCCTTTTTGATTCGCTTTCGGCTGCTGATGCCGGCCTGGTCATCGAACAGCTTGAAAAAGATAATATTCCCTACCGTATTCCCCGTGAAAATGTGATTGAGGTCCCGAAAGATGTGGTCTATAAAGAACGTATCTCGATCGCAGCTTTAGGTCTTCCTCGAGAAAGCAGTGTCGGTTTCGAACTCTTTAATTCTCAGGAGTTCGGTGCGACGAGTTTTGATCAGAACATCAAGTTTTTGCGTGCACTTGAAGGCGAACTTTCGAGGACAGTACAGAGTCTTGCTCCTGTCGAAGTCGCCAATGTAAACCTTGCCTTGCCAAAAGAGTCGCTTTTTGTCTCCAAGCAGGCTTCTCCTACAGCCTCTGTTGTTGTCAGTCTTTATGACGGCCGTACCCTTTCGCCTAAACAGATACGCGGTATCAAGAATCTTGTCTCAGCCGCAGTACCGAAGATGAAGCCGGAAGATGTCGCTTTGATCAACTCAGAAGGAGAAGAGCTAGGTGGAGAGAATGACAGTTCGGCCTTAGGTGAACTCTCTGCTATGCAGCTTAAATACAAGAACCGTGAAGAAAAAAAGCGTGAAGAAAAGATCGTCAATGTCCTTTCGCCTTTTATTGGAGGGGATGAACGTGTCGTAGCTAAGGTGACGATAGAGTATGATTTTTCTCAAAAATCCTCGACGTCTGAATCGTATGACCCAGAGTCAGTCGTGCGTTCGGAACAGACGATTGAAGAAAAACGTGAAGGGACTGGTTCAAAAGAGATCGGCGGTGTTCCGGGTGCAGTAAGCAACATTGGTCCTGTGGAGGGTCTTGAATCACAAAAATCAGGCGAGTCATATGAGAAGTCAAATGTCTCGACTAATTATGAGATATCCAAGACTGTCTCCAGTACCAAGGGAGAGTTTGCGACTATTAAGCGTGTTACGGCAGCTGTTGTGGTTGATGGAAAATACAAGCCTAAACTTGCCGAAGACGGAACGGCCACAGACGATCTGGAATATGTCAATCGTGAAGAGAGTGAGATAGATGCGATCTCGTCTTTAGTGAAGAATGCTATCGGTGCTAATAATGAACGTGGAGACCTTGTAACGGTCAGAAGTTTTCAGTTTGAAGTGCTTAAGACGCCAAAAGTCGAGGTGGTCGGCAGAGTGGGCAATTTTGTCACGGTTTACCTCAGTCCGTTTGCGGAAGTGTTCAAGTTCATGCTGGTCGGCATAATTTTATTTGTCGTTTACAAAAAACTTATTACACCGTTTGCAGAGCGTATGCTTGAGTTCTCCAAAGAAGAAGATGAGATGGAACGTCCTATTCTGGAGCTTGATGAGGAAGAAGAAGAGGACCTTGTAGAACGTGTGCAGCAGATGCGTAAAAAAGTCGAAGACCAGCTTGGTCTCGGCGGGAACTTTAACGAGGATGAACTCAAGCATGACGTCTTGCTTGAAAAAGTACGTTCTATCGCCGATGAACGTCCTGAAGAGCTGGCTTCACTGCTTCAGGCCCTTATGGACGAGGAAACTGGCGAGTCGAGCGGGATGAGCGAGCTGGCAAAACAGATGGCAGCTGCCGATATGAGGGGATAAGACATGGCAAAACTTACACCGGCACAGCAGGCGCAATTTGATGAGATGAGTATGGGAGAGAAGACTTCTATACTGCTTCTTCAGTTGGGTGAAGAGACGACGGCCAACGTCTTCGCTAATCTAAGCGTTGAAGCCATCACAGAGATATCTAAATATATAGCTGCATCAAAGTCGATTGAAAGAGGAATAGCAACTGCTGTCCTTGAAGAGTTTTATGCGATCTTTCAGTCCAACCAATACATCTCTAGCGGCGGTCTTGAATATGCAAGAGAGATCCTTTATAAGGCCTTGGGTCCCGAAGAGGCTAAAAAAGTCCTGGACAGATTGTCCAAGAGTCTTCAAAGTACCCAGAACTTTGCCTATCTTTCAAAGATCAAGCCATCTCAACTGGCCGACTTTATTCTTAACGAGCATCCCCAGACTATTGCTCTGATCTTGGCACATATGGATGCTACGGCAGCTGCTGAGACTCTGGGGTATTTTTCGGACGATCTTAGAGCGGAGGTCGCTATGCGTATGGCTAAACTCGGCGATATCTCGCCTTCGGTCATCAAGCGTGTCTCGGCTGTCCTTGAAAGCAAGCTTGAGTCCTTGGCTTCATACAAGGTCGAAGTCGGCGGACCGAGAGCCGTTGCCGATATCTTCAAC
>JBFEIF010000045.1:0-17629 GCA_041553795.1 Sulfurimonadaceae bacterium | reverse complement strand
TTTTCTAATGACAAGCAGTTCAAAAAACTTGCTGAAGTCTTGAATAATCTATAAAAATGGAACTTAAAAGGTAGATAAGAGATGTACATCAATTTAAGAAGAAATAGTGCTCGCGTTACAAAGAAAGCACAGCAAACGGCTAATTCCCTTAATCGAGATGATATAAAGAAAGTAGCAGTAATAAGACATGCTGCTATTGGTGATTTTGTTGTTATGCGGCCTTTTTTGATCCATCTTAGAAAGTTTTTCCCTAATGCCCGCATCACTTTGAGCGTAGACCGAAGTGCTATGTACGGTATGCCTGAAGATTTGATCGATGATGTTCATATCATTGATAAACGAGATCAAGATGATAGTTCAAAAAAGACATCGTTTTTCAGCCGATACCGTCAGATCAAGACGCTTGGTGAGCAGGATGTCATCTTTGATCTTACGGACAGTACGCTGACTATCTTGATCGTCCTTTTTACAAAAGCAAAATTAAAAATAGGTTATCCTTATCGTTATATTCGGCAGCTCTTTTTTGATATTGCCGTACCACGCAGTGATTTTGTCCTTGAAACGGATAGTATGCTTCATCAACTTAATGTCTTAGGAGCACCGCCTCAGTATCCTTTGGATTATGGTTATGAAAAATATGACAGGGATACGAAAGAGCCGTACATCATATATTTTGCAGGGACATCGATGAAAGCACGATGTTGGCCGGAGCAAAACTTTACGGAACTGATTAAAAGGCTTCGCGTAGATTTTCCCGGATACAAACATGTCGTGCTTAAAGGTATTAAAGCCGATGAGCAGTTTGATGAGTTGTATGCGCCCTTGGCAGAGTATGAGGATGTCATACATCAAGACAGTATGCCATTGGATGAGGCTATGGCCTTTTTAGCTAAATCGTCTTTGGTCGTTGTCGGTGACACGGGAATCAGAAATATGGCGATCGCTATGCAGGCTCCGACTCTGGGAATAATGTGGTCGCCGGGTGTTTCTGCTATTCGATATTTGCCTAAAGACGTCAAACATGCAGTAGTATTTAACGAGAACTTCACGGTACCGACGGTGGATGATGTTTATCTAGGTACAAGTGATTTGTTAAAGCGTTTATATGATGAGAATAAATAGATGATGCGATCAAAACGTATTCTTCAAGTAATCGATTCAATGGGAATCGGCGGAGCTGAAAAAGTTGTATTAACCCTATGTGAAGGTTTTGTGCAAACAGGATATAGTGTTGATGTTATAGTAATCAATGATATATATCAGTTTGAAACGATGAAGAATATTAAAATCCACACTTTGGGTTTTGAAAAGTCTTGGAATGATTATAGAATACAGAGTAAAAAACTTGATACCATGATCAAAAAGCTTGAAGATGAAGAGGACAAGTTTGATTTAGTATTGGTCCATTTACAGCAATCTATTCGGTTGATGCGTCCCTTTCGGCATAAAAATATGTTTTTTGTCTTACATTCGAATTTATCACAAAGCTCATTAGCCGGTCGCTCGGGAATTCGCTATTGGCTGAAAAAGAGGCGTTTACAGAGCATCTATAACGGGCTTAATTTAATTTCCGTATCTAATGGTGTCCGCGATGATGCTCTTGATCAGGTAGGAATTAAGCCTAAGACTATTCGAACAATTTATAATCCTGTCGATTTCATAAAGATTAGGGCATTAGCAGAGGAAGATTGTGAAATTGAGCTAAGGGAGAAGTTCCTTGTGCATGTCGGCCGATTTGTCTCTTTGAAACGACATGACCTTCTTATTCAGGCTTACAAAAAGACAGGAATCGCATTACCATTGGTTTTAATCGGCGATGGGCCTTCTCGAGGAGATATTGAGTCTTTGATAGAAACAGAGGGATTGTCACATCAAGTTGTTTTGACGGGATACCTTGAAAATCCATATCCTTATATCAAACAAGCCGATTTATTGGTTCTGAGTTCTGATTATGAGGGATTTGGTAACGTTCTTGTTGAAGCTTTAGCCCTTGGAACATCTGTGGTAAGTACGGACTGTCCTTCGGGACCGAATGAGATACTGATAGGTGATTTGTCTAAAAATTTAGTCCCTGTGGGAGATGTCAAGACTTTATCTCAAGTGATAAACAAATCACTTGAAGACAGGGATAAAAACATTCAGAAAAGACAACAGGATATAGCCCGTTTTGACTTGAAACATATTACAGAAGAATATCTGGCATTAATACAGTAAAGAGTTTTACGGCCCTTTTTATTTAATATTATGACTAGTGGCGTTTTGTTGATCAAGTTTATACGATAGTACAAAAAGGGCAAAGATAATAGCGATAAAATTGGTCGTTGATTTGATAGAGAAGTAGTGCTCACCCAACATTATGAATAGAATAATAATAATACTGGATTGTTTGAAAATAAAGAGCTCTCTATCGGTGAGTTTGATTTTATAAAACTGATGGATCATAATGAGAAATAAAATATAGCCGATCGTACCTATCTGTGCAAGAAAATTAATATGCCCATTATGAATACGTATCGTCTTATCACCATAGTATTGTGGTTCACGTTTTTTGATTTCTACTATATGATGCGATACATCATTAATGCTTGCTCCGATAATAGGGTTGTCTATAAATATCTTTAAACCGATAATACTAAAGGCAAGTCTTGCACCCCATGAACCGGTATATCTTTCAGTAGTAATAGCAACTTTTAGATTATGGATACCTCTTTGTATATTTTTATCTAGAGAGATATATATTGAAGCGGCTAATACAATAGGTAGTAATATCAGAATAGTAACACGTGCTCGAAGGTAAAAGATTGGAACAATAATAAGCATGAGTAAGTAAGCTAAGTTAATAAGACGTGCACTGGTACGGACATCTATGAATAAAGCAGCTGAGACAAGAATAAAGAGTCCAAGATATAGTGTTACAAGTTTGATGTTTTTTGATTTAAGTGAATGAAAGACATGTAGATACAGATACAGCGAAGCAAAAAGAATATAAAAATTTTGAATTAGATAGTGACTGAAAAATTTGAAATCACCAGCTATAGGCAATGTAGAAGCGTAAAGATTTGATATGCCAAAAAAATTACTGTAATAGACTAAAAGTGAAAGAATTGGAGCAATAGCAATAAATAAGAAGAGCTTTTTTATCTGAATAAGGTTAAGATCAGAAAAATAGATACCAGTAAAGATGAGAAAATAGTATTTAAAACGATCAATATTGGTATGATAATCGCCTTCTTTTAAAGGTAATTCAGACCACAGTAGTGAAAGGTATGAGAAAAGTATGAATACAAGCAGGTAAATAACGGCTTTTTCGTTCAATATTTGACGAAAATTATTTTTAATATTTTTGATTGAACATAAAAAAATAAGAATAGAAAAGAGCCCTATTTGACTATTGGCAATGTTATAAGGAAGAGTTAAAAAAAAGAGGACCAAAATGAAAAATTGTATTTGGGGACAATAGGTGTTTAATAAAGTTTTTATTTTATGCACGTTGGTTTCCTAGTGTATAGTTATTTTATTTCAATAATAAAAGATAAGCTTTGATCTCAGTATTAGAGTTGAAAATCGTATGAGCATTTTGAATATTATTGAGGGCATACTGTTTTTGTTCTTGGACCTTTTTAACAATAGCAATCAGTTTTTTTTGTAGATCTGAAAGATTTTGGTCTTGCGCAAGAGATATTTGGAAGCCTAGCTTCTTTAATTCAGGAAAAGATGTGTTGTCATAGGAAATACAGACAAGCCCATAGCTAAGAGCTTCGATGAAAGCATTGCTAAGACCTTCTCCTGCACTGGGAAAGAGAAAAATATCGTTTTCTTTTAGATGGCTTGGAACATCGTTACTCCGTCCTGCAAAAACTATTTTATCTTTAAAGGGCATGGAATCAACAAGAGCTGTGATCTCATTGACATACAGCTTCTCCCCATCGCCGACAAAAGTCAGTTTAAAGTCAATACCATTTTCATCTAGAATTGAGCAAGCCTTGATAGCATCATCCTGCCCTTTACCTTTAGCAATACGACCGACATTGAGAATGCGTACCGGAGCTTCATATTTTCTTGGTTTAGGCTTCTCGTTTAGTTCTATGGATGAATAAATCACTTTAAGTTCAGTCTTCTTTCCAAAAGGGATAATATATTTTACGTTCTTGGCCAGATGCTCACAGATAGCAACATGGTAGTTGACATTGGAATAGATTAACCGGTGGAACCAGTCTTTTTTTGGCCGTGACTTAGTTGTTCCGTGGCGGATGATTAGATTGATATCCAGACCTAAAAAAGAGAAATAGAGAGACTTGAGTTCAGAGGCTCCAAAAAAGATGACATTTTTAATTCCGTGCTTCTTAACGAGTTGACGTATGCCAAAGATGAGAGCCAGCCCGAGATTACTTCTGAAACTGATGGTCTCCAGCTTAAAGGGATTGTCTTGTTTGGCAACCTCATTGGCGATAAAATGATCTGTTTTGGCGATTAAAACGGTTTTAGCATAGGGGGCCATCTTATGGGCCATTTTAATACTGTCAATCTCCATCCCTCCGCTGTAAGGAGAGAGGCAGATTATCGCCGTAGGTGCTTTTGTCATTGAAAGTTGTTGGCTTTTAGTTCTTCAATGTAGTCAGCCAGTTTTCTTTTTGGACTCCATCCAAGTGCCTGTGTCTTTGCACTGACAACATCAGCTGTCATACGATTGCCTTTTCGCTCCGGCAGCATCTTGATCTCTCCGCCGTACATCTGTGCCACTTCAAGGATACTGAAAGCTTCGCCGCTTCCGATACCGAACTCATCGCCATATCCCTGCTCACCGACTAGAACCAGTCCGTCGATGATATCGTCGATGTGGGTAAAGTTACGCTTTTGTGTCCCTGGACTGACAATGGTCAGGGTCTCTTTATTTTTCATCTTCTCTTTAAACAGAGCGATAAGCGTGGCGTATTTACCTGTCTGGATCTCTCTTGGCCCATACACATTATAGAAATACGTAATGGCATAAGGAACATTGAACCAGGTTCCGTAGTTCATGACCAGTTCTGTGTTGGTCGCTTTTGTCCAGGCGTAAGGACTGGCACTTCTGCCCAGACCGCCGTCACCGAACTTGGTTGAACTGCCGGCATACAAGATCTTACAGCCGGCTTTACGTACGAATTCCAAGACGGCAAAAATACCGTCTTTGTTGTATTCCCATACCTTTTCGATATCATCAAAGCTCTGCTCAACTCGTGAGTACTCACCCAGGTGATAGACCATGTCCGGATAAAAAGTGACAAGGGTTGCAATGTCCTTAGTGCTTCCTTTGATATAGGTGACATTGTCAACATGATTGGCTTCACTGCCGGTAAAGTAGTTGTCCAGCGAATAGACATCATTATTCTCATCTTTTGCAAGTCGTTCACAGAGGTGACTTCCAACAAATCCTGCACCGCCGGTAACAAGTATACGTTTTTTCATGCGTTTATATCCTTTTGTGAATCATCTTTTAAAAGTTCAGAATCTTCTTTATGAATCCATTTCCCGCGAGGCTTATCGATGTATTGAAAATACTCATTGGTAAAGCTTCCCTGTACACAGGTATGACGGTAATAGCGCTCATTGAAGGTCTTCCCTTCCAAAGCAGTGTTCAAAGCATTCGGCCCGGTAAGGTTATAGACACCGCCATGGGTATTTTTGTTTTGAATATTGCTTACGACGATATTGACGGCTTCTTGCAAAATAGGGTGCTGCGGTGCACTGGCAATAAAATAGTTGGTGTAGTGCTGTTTGGTCAGCAAAAAGATCTCCGTGTCATCCGGTCTGATCATTTTGGACAAAGGCCAGACGAGATGGGCATCGATATCCAGGTAGATACCGCCTTCGTTATTAAGTACGAGCAGTCTCCACAGATCAGCCTGGGCTGCACCGTCTGTAAGCATCTCATAGGCGGAGACGATCTCTTTATCCATAGTGCTTTGAATATAACTGAGACGCGCTTCCGTACTGATATAGCGGTATTCATAGCTAAGCGACATCAGTCGGTTACAAAGATAGTTTAAATACATAGGAAGACTGACCCGGTTTGTGTAGTTTGTCTGCCAAATGATCTTTGGTATTTTCGTCGTTTTGGTGGATGAGAATATAGGTTTGCTGTATTCGGGAATGGTAAAACGCTTCTTGGGAAATACAAAATGGAAGATGTAAGCGAAGGTCTTAGTGATATTTCCCAGCAGCTTGATAAGGCGGTTTGAGATTACAATTGGAATTGACAAATAAAATCCTAATATTATGGTTAGATTGTAGAAATGTATTGTACGTCATTGCAACTTAAAATAGAGTTTTTTCTTATGCCAAGGCCTGTTTATGTGCACCTTGGCCTATTTCATAATACCTGCAAGTTTTTGATAGTGGGCGGATTCTTTTAAGAGCTCTTCATGTGTCCCTCGCGCGACGATCTTTCCTTCTTGAAAGACGAGTATAAGGTCGGCATGTTCGATGGTGCTCAGTCTGTGGGCGATTGTAAAGGTTATCTTGTCTTTGGTGTAGTTGGAAATTGCTTCTTGAATACGTTTTTCACTTTCGTTGTCCAAGGCGCTGGTCGCTTCATCAAAGATTAGTACGGAAGCATGTTTATAAATCGCTCTTGCGATAGCGATACGCTGGCGCTGTCCGCCTGAGAGATTGGTCCCGGCTTCATCCATATGGGTGTGAATACCATTAGGGAGAGTAGAGACAAAATCTTTGGCATCGGCAAGATCAAGAGCTTTATTGACCCGTTCTTCATCGATCTCCTGTCCGTAGGCGACATTGGCAGCCAGGGTGTCTTGAAAGATATAGACGCGCTGGGAGACGACGGATATATGGCGGCGCAAAGATTCCTGCGTGTAGGCAGAGATAGCTTTACCGTTGATAAGCAGCTCTCCTTCGTCGATATCATAAAAGCGCAAGAGCAAATTGATCAGGGAACTTTTTCCCCCGCCGCTGTCACCGACAAGGGCGATACTCTGTCCGCTTTGTACTTCAAGGTCGATGTCAGAAAGTGCTTTTTTATTATTGTAGGACAAGGCGACGTCTTTGAAGACGATGGAATCGATATCTTCGACTAGTTCATTCTCCCCGTCGATGATTTCAAACTTTGTATCGACTATAGAAAAGATACGTTCTGTCGCAGCAACAGAGTCCTGTATCTTGCCATAGATTGAACTGACGCGTCGCAAGGGTTGAAAAGTAAGTCCTACGGCTGTGAAAAATGCCAAGAACTCACCCGGACTCATCTTGCCGTCAAAGACATCTCTTCCTCCCATGTAGATGACAAAAGCAAGACCCAAGGATCCGAATATCTCCATCAGAGGCGACACAAGTTCGTTGGTATAGACACTTTTCATATTGAGCTTGAAGAAACGCCAGTTCTCATCATGAAAGCGCTGAAGCTCAAAGCTTTCTGTTGAATTGGCTTTGATGACCTCATTGTTGTTGAAGACTTCTGTCAGACGCGTGACGACATCGGCATTCTTTTCTTGCGAACGGTGTGAAAGACGTTTAAGTCGTTTTGCGATAAGGATGAGGGGATAGACAGCCAAAGGCATGGCGACAAGTGAATAAAAGGCAAGCATAGGATTAAGCCAGATGATGTAACCGACCAATCCGATAGCTGTGACACTTTCTCTGATAAGCTCAGGAAACATGTTGGATACAAAGTATTGTACACGGCTGATATCGTTGGTGATACGCGAGATAAGATCGCCGCTTCGGTTGGAAAAAAGAAACTTCATGTCCATATGAAGCATCTTCTCTAGCAAGGTCTCACGCAGTCTTGAGACAATATGAAGCCCGATGTAATTCATATAGACACTTTGCAGATAGCGGCCAATAGATTTGATGAAGAAGATAGCGATAAAAGCAAGCGGGATGATGACCAGCATCTTCTCGTCTTTGGCGATAAACATCTCATCCATCATCGGTTGAACGATATGTGCCGTTGCCAGAGTCGCTGACACCGTCATCGAAATACCGATGAAGACTATAAAATAGTAAAATGCGTAGCTTTTCATATAAGGGAAATAACGTTTTAAAGCCTGTTTCAAAAAATCTCCATAAAAATTAATTATGAAAAAATAGCATAACTTCCATAAATCTTAGGTGAGACGGCTTCAAGACGGCCCAAGAAAGGACTCTAAAGTTGCGCCGGAAAAATGAAAAGATCCTGCTAAACGGACAGTGCAAGATTTACTATACACAGCGTTGCTCAGCACCTTCAAGAGAGTAAAAGATATAAAGCAGTTATTTATAGAGTGCAATTCTGAGGTAGAACAATACTGAATTTCGCACCTTCTTGGGTATTTGAGATTTTAAGGCTTCCCTGCATGTTTTCTTCTATGATGCGTTTAGACATAAAGAGGCCGATCCCTGTTCCTTTCCCTTCTTCTTTTGTCGTAAAATAGGGGTCAAAAATCTTCTTGATGATTTCATTAGGAATACCGCCGGCATTATCGGTGATATCTATGACGGTTTTATTGTTTTCACAGTGAGAGGAGATAGTGATCAGCGGGTTTTGAACAGAGTTTTCATTCAGTGCGTCTTTCGCATTGTTCACTATATTTAAAAAGACCTGCAAAAGCTGTTTGGCATGACCATGAATCAGGATATTCTCATCGATAATGTTTTTGAACTGGATATTGTGCTGTTCCAGGATTGGACTCAATAGGGCATGACAATGCGCTACTATCTCAATTAATCTGAATGTTTCGGTATCTTTGTCTTCTTGAAAAAAGAATCGAAAATCATCGATTGTGGCCGACATCTGATTTATTATGGACATACCTTTGTCAACGGTTTTCTGAAGTGTCTCTTCATCAAGTCTGTCTCGTTGATAGAGTATAGGTATCTTTTGCAGTATGAGCCCCAGGGCATTAAGCGGCTGTCGCCATTGATGAGCAATATTTCCTATCATCTCACCCAAAGAGGCCTGTCTCGCCTGCTCGAGGAGCAAACCGTCTTTTTGTCTGATCTCATTCAACTGCTTTTCAATATCATGATGAAGATTCTCATTTAGGGATTTTAGCTCCTGTGTTTTTTTATCGACTTCTTCTTGCAGAAAGAAACGATGTCTTACAATCTTGCAAATAAGTATTATCAAGATCAGCATTCCGATGATAGCACTGAGGTTGATCAGAAGATAGTCACGCAAAATACTTTTCAGATAAGGCGAATCTGTATAAGAGACAAGGTAGGCAATAGTCTTGTTTTCTTTTATATTTTTTATCGGAGAAAAGGTTATGACTTTGACAGTATCATCCATCTTTTGATACAGAGAAAAGGCTTTTCCATGCAAGATGTTCTTTTTAATACTTTCTTTGAGTTCAGTTGACAGCAGTTCTTTTTTGTAATCAAGTTTTTTTACATTGTAGGTTGAGGTCAAAGCAAAAATAAAGTCTTCATGTTCAATGCTTTGTACATATCTGACTTTTTTTTGTGCCTTCCAGAGATTGGCTTCGAAAAGGCTTTTGTTGAGAATAAAGTGGGTGTCGGTCTTATGGGCTTTTGTCATCCCTTCTTGAAGTGATTCGGAAGAGAATGCTATGTCTACGCTTCCAAGATACTCATTACGATAAAAGATAGGAAAGATATTTCGAAAGGCATGGGAGATCTTTCCTTGTTCAAACCCTCTGATCAATCTTTTATGTTCATTGACATTGGTAAAACTGTAACGGACTTTTGAGAGGTCGTCTCCGAACTTATCCGGTTTGTGCAAACGTAACAAAGTGTGGTTGTCTTCAAAAGAGAATAGTATGATGATAACACCGCTATGGGTAAGCTGCTCGTAATGTGGTCGCAATTTGGCATAAAGTTCTTTACGTATATTCTCAAGTTCTTTTGGATCAGGTGTATGCTTAGCCTGGTAGAGTAGCTCTAAGATATCAGGGTTATGAGAGACAAGACTGTGGTAGGCATTGTCTGCGATAGTCTTAAAATAATCATTGCTGATACGATAATTGACATCAAGGTCTTTGATCTGTTGTTCAAGAATATAGCTTACACGCTCTTCTTTATCTTTTGTGGTTATGACAAAGACAAGACCATATAAAAGTATAAAGATGAGGATGACAATGAGTCTGATTTTCAGCAATGAGTTCATACAGATAATTATAGTGGCTAAATATAAAAATTCAAATATAATCAATAGGATTACAATGGAATACTTCGTTTCGAATTTGTCTATGCAATCAAAAGAGATGCTGGCAAACGCAGAGTGTAGGATCTCTTGCCATGCAAAGGTGAAATATCCGGAACAACCCCAGTATAGACGTTCGCCTATAAAGCTAAGAGGAGTGGATTGTCCGGCTTAATGCGTTTGGTATGTTTTTAGTACTTCTGAGCAATGATCTCAACGGGGGAAATATAGCCATTTAATATCTAAACATTATATGTAGTACTAAGTCTCTATTGCAATACTACATGGTAATGGGTGTGTATTAAATAAGATAATATATGTAAACTGACATATTAAGGGCATTATGCAGGAGGCTTTGGCTTGGCCTGCACGGATCTTTTATATGGAAACTCGCTTACCATCTGACAGCTTTCTCCAATGCAACACCGTCGCTGGTCGGCTTGCTGTTGTCCATAGAATCTGCTTTTGCCTGCACCGTAATGAAGATCAGTTCAGACTCTTCGGATATGTTTCTCCAGGTGCGTATGGCGTCCGGAGCTATTCGGATGATACTTCCCTCTTCGACGGCTATGACTTCATCGTCTATTTGAAACTCTCCACAACCTGAGAGGATGATGTAAACCTCTTCGTTTTTTGTGTGCTTATGGTAGAAGGGCATGACGGTTTTAGGCGGCATGGAGTTAAATGATATTTCGCTTCCTGTCAGTCCGACAAGCTCATTTATAAAAAGCTTCCCCTTCATTTCAATTCCGGAGTCGGGGAGGATGTGCGCGTATCGCCCGATATCTTTAATTTTTCCGATGTGCGCTGTTTGAAAGTTTTTCGTATTCATTTAACCTCTTGCATAAGATTGAAGCTGTGTACGCAAACGAAGCGTAGTCGGCATCCGAAGGAGAACCTTGTTATACGTATTATCTAGGATGAACAACAAGAGTCTGAACCTTGTTGTATAGGTGGACAGGGAACGGTACCGTAAGAACAGAAAACACAGCAATCACCTTTCTTCGGTTTGAGCAACGCTCCGCAGCCTTTGCATTCATAAAACCACTGACAAGTATCAGTTGGCATGGTCTCTGTCTCTTTGTGTCCACACTCGGGACAGGTAATAATTGATTCTAGAATTATCTTCATAATTGTGTAGGCCTAACAATTTAATATCCAGACATTATAGGCTTTACACTCTTAATGTCACGATCTAAAGTCACAAAATTTTTATGCATAAGACTGGAAAATATCTTAGATGTACTTGAGTCGGTTGAGAACAATAATTAAAGGAATAAGGGAAATTAAAAGTGGTGGCCTGTCTCGGAATCGAACCAAGGACACAATGATTTTCAGTCATTTGCTCTACCGACTGAGCTAACAGGCCACGTTTAGAATAGAAAGGTTCTTAAATGATTTGAGATGGTGCCTCGTCTCGGAATCGAACCAAGGACACAATGATTTTCAGTCATTTGCTCTACCGACTGAGCTAACGAGGCATGTCAAATATTTAAGAGGCCGCAATTATAACTCTCACGTCGTTATTTTAAGCTTAAAGTAATGCGAATTCTTTGAATTTGTCACCTCTGTGCCCATATGAGCTGAACTGATCGAGACTCGCAGCAGCAGGAGAGAGCAAAACGGTGCGTTTTTTATCCTCTTCGGACCTTATCTTCTCACAGGCGACTTCGAGAGTCTTGCATCCCATGGCCTGGATGGAGAACTCTTTTGAAAGTTCAAGCAGGGTATTCTCGTTTTTTCCGATCGCATAGACACGTACGTCTAGATCTTTGAGTATCTCGAACAGAGGTCTCAGGTCGACACCCTTGTCATCACCGCCAAGGATAAGTGAAAGCGGGCTCTCTTTGTAGGTCAGCAAAGCCTGAACGGTGGCATCAAGGTTGGTCGCCTTGGAGTCGTTGACCCAGAGACGGCCGTTCTTGTCATGCAGCTCTTCTTGACGGTGGGCATCCAAAGGCATCGCATTGATACGGTCATAATCGCACTCGTCAAACAAGATCTTGCTCACACCAAGGGCAAGCAGGGCATCTTGCAAGAAGGCACCTTTGAAACGGAGTCGGGAGATATCAATGCCAAAATAGTCTGCAAGGTCTTCATTCGTCTCGTAGGTGATCTTCATCGCTTTGCTTGGGAAGTCCGCATACTTCTTGGGGATGATGACGGCATCGCCTTCTGCCATCATCGAAAGGGGCTTAAGCTTAGCCAGTTCATATTCGGACATGGAGCCGTGCCAGTAGAGATGATCGGGAGTGATAGGAAGAAGGACATAGACTTTTGGAACGGCTTTGTTGGTATAGTGAAGAGTGAAGGAGCTTGTCTCCAGTATCCATAAAGAGGCCTCTTCGTCCAGCTCAGCCAGAGGTGTCCCGATGTTTCCGCCTGATTGCGAACCGTGTGGGGCCAATAGGGTCTGTATCATCTGCGTGGTTGTCGTCTTTCCGTTTGTGCCGGATATCCAGACCGAAGGCGGCATCGTGTCTGCAAAATAGTCATATTCGCTGATAAGGTTTTTAGCCTGTTGTATCAGGGTGTTAGAAGGTGCCATCCCAGGTGAAGGGATCTCGCATGTGGAATAGTCTGCAGCAAACTCCGAAGAAGGATGCAGTCTGTTGCCGTCCTCATCTTTGTGCGGTTTGGAGACATTGTCATCATAAAAGTCAGATATTCCGACGTTTTTAGCCAAAGCACGGGTCGTCTTTCCATAGCCGAAGAAAGATATTCGGACTGGTCTGTTCTCTTTTTGCATCTTAACGTATCTTCAATGAGATCAGGGCGATCAGGTTGGAGAGCATTGAGATGATCCAAAAGCGTACGATGATCTTGTTCTCAGCCCAGTTCTTCATCTCAAAATGATGATGGATAGGTGCCATCAGGAAGACCCGTTTCTGGCGAAGTTTGTAAGAGCCGACTTGAAGCATGACAGAGACGGTCTCGATGACAAAGATAAGCCCGATGACGACAAGAAGGACTTCAGACTTTCCGATGATAGCCATATAGGCGATAAAAGCCCCTATAGTCAAAGAGCCGCTGTCTCCCATAAAGACTTCCGCCGGATGACAGTTGAACCATAAGAACCCCGCAAGTGAACCGATCAGCGCCGCGGCGATGATAACGACTTCACCGACAGGAAAGTTTGGAAGAAGCAGGTATTTTGCTAGAACGGCATTTCCAGTAATGTAGACGATGGCAGAGAGGGACATCAAGGAGAAGATAGAAGGGACCGTTGCCAATCCGTCAAGACCGTCGGTTAGGTTGACGGCATTGGAAGTTCCGATCATCACGAAGACCCAAAAAGCGATAGCAAGAAAGCCCATGTCAAAAAGAGGATTCTTTAAAAACGGCAGATACAGATCTGTATTGAACTCCGCATAGAAATAGAGATAAGAGCCGACAATAGCCGCACTCAATACCTGTAGCAGAAGTTTCACTCTGGCGCTGAGACCGGCAAGGTTCTCATTCTTCAAGACCTTTGAAAGATCGTCCTGCAGACCGATAAGCCCAAAGAGAACAATAGTCAGCATACCGCCTATCACAAAATAAGAGTTGAGCTTGGCAGTCAGTACAGTAGCGATTAGCGTCGCTCCCAAAAAGACGACACCGCCCATTGTAGGTGTCTTGGCTTTTGACTGGTGGCTGTCGGGAGCATAATTGTTGATCGGCTGTTCACATCTGTCTTGGGCCCATCGGATAAAGCGGGGCATGACAAACAGGGTTATGATAAGTGCGATAAAAAAAGCAAAACCGGCACGTACGGTGATGTATTGGAAGAAGTTGATTTCAAGGTGTCTGTAGAGCCAGTAAAGCATTGTTGTTCCTGAGAAATATGAATAAATAAAAATAAAAGTGACATTTTAGTATAATCGCGCTAATACATTTATAAAGACAGGAAAATCGGCACACCGGTTTTCATAAAGTACGGATGGATAGGGTGTATGCCGCTATTTGTATCTGTTCGGAAAGTCTTAAAGAGGGAAGTCGAATTGGCAAGAAAAGCAATATTAGTGATAACAGACGGAATTGGTTATTGTGAACGTACTGAGCACAATGCCTTTTTTCAAGCAAAAAAACCGACCTATGACAGACTGTTTAATGAAGTACCGCATTCTTTGATCGACACCTTTGGTCTGAGTGTGGGTCTTCCTGAAGGGCAGATGGGAAACTCTGAAGTAGGGCACCTGTCAATAGGCAGCGGACGCATACTGTATCAGGACTTGGTGAAGATCTCCTTGGCCTTGAAAGACAATACCTTGAAAGAGAACCCTGTCTTGAAAGAGACACTGGCATCTAGCAACAGGGTCCATGTGATGGGTCTTTTAAGTGACGGAGGCGTGCATTCGCATATCTCGCATATTATCGGTGTTGCACGTATTGCCGAAGCTGAAGGGAAGCGCGTCTTCTTGCATCTTATCACAGACGGACGCGATGTCTCTCCGACATCAGCCGGTCAGTTCATCAAAGAGATCGAAGCGATCTGTAACGAAAACATCTCTATCGCAAGTATTGCCGGACGTTTTTACACGATGGACAGAGACAACCGATGGGAGAGAGTCGAAGCAGGCTATAGAGCGATGGTCGATGCGATGCCTACGACAGAACTTTCTGCTTTGGCATTTGTTGAGGCTTCTTACGCAAAAGAGGAGACAGACGAGTTTATCCAGCCTTCTGCCTTTGCAGGCTATGAAGGTATGAAGAAAGGGGATGCCCTTATCTCTGTCAACTTCAGATCAGACCGGGTCCGTGAGATCATCACAGCCCTGGGGGATAAGGCGTTTGATGGTTTCGAACGTGATTTCATGGATCTGCATATCGCAACGATGACACAGTACAACAAAAGCTTCAGCTATCCGGTGATGTTCCCTAAGGATGCGCCGAAAAACACACTGGCCGAAGTCATATCAAAGGCGGGTCTGAACCAGCTGCATACGGCTGAGACAGAGAAGTATGCGCATGTCACCTTCTTTTTAAACGGCGGAGTGGATGAGCCCTTCTTAAACGAGACGCGTGTCCTTATCCCGAGTCCAAAGGTCAAGACCTATGACGAAAAGCCTGAGATGTCGGCACCGGCTGTCGGTGAAGCGGTTCGCAAGGCGATGGATGAAAACATCGACTTTATCGTCGTCAATTTTGCCAACGGAGATATGGTCGGACATACAGGTAATATCGAAGCCTCTATCAAGGCTGTGGAAGCCGTTGACAAGGAACTCGGACAGATCTTTGACAAGGCAAAAGAAAATGATTATGCGGTGGTGCTGACTTCAGATCACGGGAATTGCGAAGAGATGAAAGATGAAGAGGGAAATGTATTGACGAATCATACTGTCGGCAAGGTCTGGTGTTTTGTCGATGCACCGGGTATAAAGAAGGTTCAAACGGGCGGTCTGAACAATATCGCTCCGACGGTACTGACACTGATGGACTTAGAGATCCCCTCTGAGATGGATGCAGCGTTGATCTAACGCTACAGAGAACGGCGTTTAAAAACAATTAAAAATTCAAGAAAAAGGTAGAAGATGAAATTTACAGGTAAAAACGTTTTAGTGACAGGTGCAAGCCGTGGTATTGGAGCCGAGATAGCAAAGACTCTAGGCGGTTTCGGTCTTAAAGTATGGGTAAACTTCCGTTCAGGCGCAGCAGAAGCCGAAGCGGTAAAATCAGCAATAGTCGCAGCAGGCGGCGAGGCTGAGGTTATCGGTTTTGATGTGAGCAGCGAAGAGGCATTTGTCGAAGGTATCAAGAGTATCATCGAAGCAGACGGTGAGCTTTCTTATCTTGTCAACAATGCAGGTATCACGAACGACAAACTTGCGCTTCGTATGAAAAACGAGGACTTTATGTCGGTTATCAATGCCAACCTTACTTCTGTTTTCACAGGCTGTAGAGAGTTCTTTAAAGCAGGCCGTAAAAAGAAGTTCGGTTCCGTCGTCAACATCGCTTCGATCGTAGGCGAGACAGGCAATGCAGGACAGACAAACTATTCGGCATCAAAAGGCGGTGTCATCGCTATGACAAAATCCTTTGCTATCGAAGCGGCAACATCAGGTATTAGATATAACACGGTGACGCCTGGTTTCATCGCAACCGATATGACAGATGAACTTTCGGATGAGATCAAAGAATCATTTACTTCAAAGATCCCGATGGGACGTTTTGGAGATCCGAAAGAAGTAGCGGAAGCTACAGCCTTTTTATTAAGTGACCATGCTTCGTATATCACAGGCGAAGTCTTGAAAGTAAACGGTGGTATGAACATGGCTTAAGGCCATGTTTTACCAAGTTATTTTCCTCTGCTTCATTAATCCATTTTTAAATAAAATTAATACATATTGTTTTACTGTTTAAGTTAACTGTGCTATAATTCCCCTCATAAAATAATAGTTAGGAGCTCTAATGGCACTTTTAGACGATATCAAAGAAGTAGTGGTTGAACAGTTAAGCGTAAGCGCAGATGAAGTAAAAGAAGATGCGAAATTCGTAGAAGATCTTGGTGCTGACAGCCTTGATGTTGTTGAACTTGTAATGGCACTTGAAGAAAAATTCGACATCGAAATCCCAGATGACGAAGCGGAAAAGATCCAAACTGTTCAAGATGTAGTTAACTATATCGAAAGCAAGTAATTAGGGCATCCCTAATATTATAAGAAAAGCATTTGCTTTTCTTTAAAAATAAACCTGTTTTTATACTTTCATTTTTTTAAATCAAAATATAAGAACATATTCCCAGGAGTAGATGTGAGAAGAGTTGTAGTAACAGGTATCGGAATGATCACCGCAGTCGGAAATGATAAAGAGAGTGCTTTTAAAGCGATTTGTGAAGGTGAATGCGGGATCGGCCAGATTTCCCTATATGACACAACAGGACATTCAGTAACTATCGCAGGCGAAGTCAAGAACTTTGATCCTGATACAGTTATGTCTCCGAAAGAAGTCAAAAAAGCTGACCGCTTTATTCATCTTGGACTGAAGGCTGCACAAGAAGCAATGGCTGATGCCAACTTCCCTGAAGATATGAACAAAGAGCGTTTCGGTATCTCTGCAGCTTCAGGTATCGGTGGCCTTCCTGCAATAGAAAAGAACTCTATTATCCTTGAGACACGTGGTCCTAAGCGTATCTCACCTTTCTTTATTCCTTCGGCACTTGTCAACATGCTTGGCGGTTTTGTCACAATAGAACATGGTATACAGGGTCCTAACCTTTCATGTGTAACAGCCTGTGCTGCAGGAACACATGCGATCAGCGAAGCGGCAAAGACAATCATGTGCAACGGTGCTGAGCAGATGCTGGTAGTTGCTGCTGAATCTGCGATAACAGGTGTCGGAATCGGCGGTTTCGCTGCGATGAAAGCACTTTCTACGCGTAATGATGATCCTCAAACAGCGTCACGTCCGTTTGATGCTGGCCGTGACGGTTTTGTTATGGGTGAGGGCGGTGCAGCTTTAGTACTTGAAGAGTATGAGTCTGCAAAAGCACGCGGTGCAAATATCTATGCT
>JBFEIF010000044.1:0-17668 GCA_041553795.1 Sulfurimonadaceae bacterium | reverse complement strand
TTACCCATAGAAAAATCAATAACATCGGCACCGGCACGGCGCTCTTGCATCTTAAGCTCATTTACTTCTGCAAACACATACTTTGGAAGTCGATCTATACGACCAAACTGTATCTCGTCGAACATCTTATTTCACCTTTTGTAGAGCTACTTGGTACCTTCTGCTTGAACGCGTAGCCCTTCTTTAATATTAATCAAACTGTATAAATCTGCTATTTTGACATAAACTGTATCCTCAGGCAGTTCGAGCTTGATCTTGTAAGTTTTTCGATCGCGCTTATAGACTTTTAAAAGATGCAATTCCTTGTCATAAATTGAGACGTAAGGATACCAATTATTTCCTTTTAAACTCCATAGAGTCAATGACTTTGCAGACTTGGCATTCAACCAATGTTCATAAAGTGACTTTTTAAGTACTGTCTCCGTATACGGACGCAGCTCTTCAAGCATCAAATAGGCTTTTTTCATATCGATCTGGTATGACCAATCTGTTTGCGATTTTCGGTCAATATCGACAATATCGCAGCCCCGTTTCATCAAAGCCTTTTTCAGCAAGACAGGGTCTATCGCATATTCTCCCGTAAGGCGGATCGTCCAGAAAAAGCCACTTTCATCCTGTTTCGACTGATCGGTGATAAAGCGGTAATACCCCATAGATTGCAAGGTATCACTCATTATCTTCACAAAGAAAAGCGGATAGCCGCTTGACTGAAACGTTAGATGCATCTCTTGAGGTCTTTTAAAGAAGAGGTCTAAAAGCCCATTGTCTTTTAGTGTCTGAATAAGTTTTGCGACATCCACACGTGCATTGGTATAATAAGCCTCTTCATCTGCAAAGATGATCTTGATGAACTTGACATGGCGCGCATATGCCTTTTCGCCGATGAGCGCTTTGATCTTCTCTTGCAGAAGATCGACATTGCGTTCTTTGATATCAGGTGAGCTATTCGGTTCCAGGGTGAACGTCTCTGCATTCAGGTAGCTGAGACTTAGCAGAAGGACGAGACAGAGTCTTTTTACCAAGCTTTGCCTCTATTCTTTTCTTTAAACTCGCTTCGGCTCAGTTTGCGCAGTGTCCCGTTCTCATAACTGAACCAGACCTTCGACTCTTCTTTAAAACCGACAGTCTCGCCGTTGACGTCAAAATTGACAAATCCGTGTCCCATGACAAGAAGCCAGTCCTTGTCCTTATCAAGTTCGAAAGGAGAAAAGCTCAGTCTTTGAGTACGTTCAAATGTCTCAAGGTTTATAATACCGATCCATAGATTACTGCGGGGAATGATCTCAAACTTGCTCGTATGTGCAGGTTCCACGCGAAGTTCATCGACTACGACCTCAGACTCTTCTGCATGGATGGTCGTATTGCCCAAACTGCTAAGGTTAAGCTTTGCTTCTTCGATGGCTGAATCATTGATCTCTTTCACGACGGGAGTTGTCTCTATAGTTGCAGGAGCCTGAACGACTTCATCCTTCTCAGACGATGGTTTCAGCATTAAGATGACAACCGCCATGACAAGAAGTCCGGCAGCTATGTAAACGCCTTTCCCCTGTGTCTGCTTAATATTTTCTTGCTGACTTATAACAAAAGGTTCACTGGCCTTTGATGCTTCGGTATTGTATTGCACAGCATATTCTTCAGTGAGTTCATGCAGATCTACTCCAAATTCACGCTCGATTATAGAGATAAACCCTGTAAACTGTATTTTGTTCATTGAAGAATATTTTTTATTTAAGATATCTTCTACAAACTTCTTTGCAATATGTGTTTTTTCATAAATCTTATGTGCACCAATCTCTCGAAGCTTCTCTAGACCTGTCATTTACTACCTCATTCTGTCCATCAAAATCGCACTTGCCACACTTACATTTAAAGAGTCAAACTCGTTTGCCATCTCGATCGAGACCTTTACATCAAGCTTGTTCTCTGCTCTCGTAGGTATTCCCTGTGCTTCATTACCCATTATTAATGCCCGTTTGCCTTCGCACTTCACCGTGCGTATGTCACTTCCGTCCATACTTGCACCGTACAGTGTAAAACCGTCAAGCTTTAACTCGTTCATCACATCATACAGATTATGCACATGCACTATCGGCATGTCATATGCTGCACCTGCACTGCTTCTGACGACGTTATCAGCAGAAAACTGCTTGATCCCGGTGACAATCACAGCATCAATCCCTAGAGCATAGGCAGATCGGATGATCGCACCCATATTTCCCATATCGGTAATTCCTGCTAAAACTACAACAAACTGCGCTTTATCGATGTCTTTTAATTCAAAGAGTTCCAGATCCTCCACCTCGGCTAAAAAGCCCTGATGGTTTCCTGACTTGCTCATCGCCTGAGCAGCATTCTCAGGGATCCTCTTTAATTCAAAGTCCATACGCATCAAACGCGAGTACTCTTTTTTATCAAGTTCTTTAGAGACATAGACTGTCTTAACTTTTTGCGGATGTTTTTCTATTAGGTAATAAACCGGTTGTTTTCCATAAATAATCATAGTATGGAGTTTATCTAAAAATCTCTTAAGTATATGGCAATATGGTAAAGATTGGGTAAACGTAAAAAAAAAAGTATAAATTTATTTCTTAGTGTTACAGAATGTAGTGTGAGACGCTGCGATCAGGGACTCTTTGGTGTATATATATTTTTTACTGTTACTCGGCGTCCAGTAGGCGCTGATAGCATGCCTTAGTATTTTCACCGGTTATCTTGGAAATCAGTTTTGCTGCCGTTTTTTTTGAGATATCAAGTTCGAGTACATCATTCTCACTCAAACTGCTTTGCCGCGCATTCCCGGCTTCTATAACGACCACCCATTCACCTTTGATAGCGGAAGCCGACACTTCTTTGATCAGCTTATCCGCTGTACCGTGAAAATAGGTCTGGTATTTTTTCGTCAGTTCTTTGGCACAGAATATTCTACGTTCCGGCACTTCTTCTACAAGCTCTTTCAAAAGTTTTTCAAGACGGTGCGGAGCCTCATATAAGACGGTTGTAAAACCGTTATGGAGAGCACCTTGAAGAGCTTGTGAACGTTCTTTTCCCTTGTGAGGAAGAAACCCGAAGAAAAGCATTTGAGTGTTGACAAAACCGCTCGCAACGAAGGCCGTCAAAAGGGCATTTGCACCGGGCAACACATCATACTCTATATTGTTGTCCTGACAGTACCTGACCAAGATCTGACCCGGGTCAGAGATTCCCGGCATACCTGCATCCGAGACATAAACAACATCTGATTCGAAAAAGACGGGAGTCGTTTTTTCAATAAAAGCCTGTTCATTATGGGAGTGCAAGGAGATAAACTCTTGTTCTTTTCTTTCCAGTGCATAACGTTCATGAAGAATATGTAAAAGTTTCTTTGTGACACGGGTATCTTCGCATAATAAGATATCGGCATTGCGCAAAGCATCCATAGCACGTAAAGATATATCAGCAATATTACCGATCGGTGTTGGAACTAATGTCAGCATTTCAAAGTCTTATGGTTTATTTTTGGTGAGAAAGAAAGGTTTGACAGCATAAATGCTGTCAAGGGAATGATTAGTCGATGTTGTAACGTTTTTTGAACTTGTCAATACGTCCAGCAGTATCGACCATACGCTCAGAACCTGTGAAGAATGGGTGACATTCATTACAGATCTCGACACGGATCTCGTCTTTTACGCTTTTAGTCTCAAATGTGTTACCACATGCACAAGATACACTACAGTTAAGTAGTTCTGGGTGTAGATCTTTTTTCATCTAGCTTTCCTTGGATTAGGGAGTCGAAGTACTGCCCTAGGTATATTTTTTTAAAATCCGTACGGGTGCGGATTTGTAATGGCGAAATTATAACCAAGTTTATCTTATTTTTTAATAAGAGTGTTCTAGGGTGTTTTTTACTCCTAGATCAGGACTTTAGCGGCAATCGCCATTGCCGCTGATTCCGATCTCAAAATCATCGGTGTATCCAATCTGAATCGCTTCAGACTTTCAACTTTTTTTCGTTCCTCCTGCGAAAAACCGCCTTCACAGCCTATCAAGACCGTCTTGACTTCATTCTCGCAGCCAAGGACCTCATCGCAAAAATCAAGGACCACTGTCTCCGGGTGCTCTTGTAAAAAAGCATCCAGTGATTTAAAGACCTTAAATTCGATCTGCTTACTCCGTCCGCACTGCTGTGAAGAAGTCTCAAGTATCCGTTCATATCGTTGAAGATCTGTTTTGAAGTTCTTTTGACTTCGTGCACAGTAGATGAAAGATATTTTGGCTACGCCTATCTCATTAAGGCTTGGGAGGACTTTTTCCACGGATTTCGGATCGATCACACACCATCCGATGTGCAGTTCTTTCGCCGAGCAGATCTGTTTAGTCTCAGATCCGACAAACTCAAGTTCAGCCGAGCGCCCATCCACTGTGAGCACTTTATAGGTATAGAGTTCATCACTTGGGACTTTACGCCGAAAGTACAGGGTATCCCCTACATCATGACGGCGTACTTTAAAAAGATATTTATGATCTTCACCCTTAAGTCTTAGTAGACTTTTTCCGGCGTCCTCGTTAAAAAGAAATTGCACTGCTCATCCCCGCAAAAGCACCGACACCCAGTAATAGAAAAAACTCTATCGCCTGGTATCTAAAACCCAGCCTTTTATAGCTCTTTTCATCAAGCATCTTAAATCGTATCACTTTTGCAAGTGCTTTGTTACGCTTTATCTCCAAGGCCAGGATTATAAAGGAAGAAACGATCATCAAGAGGTTTGCCGGTGTGAAACTAAGATGTTTTGCTGCCATCATCACAGCCCCTGTCAATACGACAAAACCGAAAAGGCTAAGATGCAATGTCATCAACATCTTGATTATCTTTACAAACTTTTGAAAGTCGCCTTTTACCTTGTGAAAGCCCATCATCACTAAGACTACGGATACTAATCCGATCACCGAATAGATATGGATACTCTGACTTAATTCATACATCTCATTCATTACAAGCCTTTATCAGCCCGGATTTTACCCTAGTTTACTTGGAATACAAATATATACAGACAAAGAACTGCCTTCAGTACTTGAGACAAGACCGCCCTTCGATCATGTCTTATAAATATTGAGTTCTTGGTTTAGCTGTTGCGTGTTGTCCACAAGCTTGTCTATAGTCCCTACGATTTCCTGAATGCTTGCGAAACTGTTATTGGTCAATGTCTCGACATTATGGATAGTCTGGACAAGCGTCTGCAGCTTGGTGATGTTCTCACTGAAGTTATTAGCCGATCTGTGTGAAATACCTGCCGTCTCATCCATGATCTCGATTGTATCCTGCAGGGTTGAACGCACAGCAAGAGAGTCAGAACTTAAGTGTGTGATGTTTTCCGCATTGGCATTCATGCTTTCACTCGTGTCATTGATGGCCTGCACAACGATATTGACCGTCCCGTGTATCTCCATCAAAGATTTTTGCGTGCGCTCTGCCAATTTTCTGACCTCATCGGCGACGACGGCAAAGCCTCGTCCGTGTTCGCCTGCCCTTGCTGCTTCGATAGCCGCATTCAAGGCCAGTAAGTTCGTCTGATCGGCGATATCGGATATGACCGTCAAAATATTTTTGATCTCTTCTGCCGACTGTGTCAGTTCATTCAGCTTACGGGACATGCTGTTTTCTATCTCTGCTGTCTGCTCGATATTTTGCGTAAACTGGTTGATCCGCTCTCCGATGTTTTGAAGGTTTTTGTTTGCTTCATCGATCTGTTCTTTTGCATACGATGTATCTTTGTTCGTTTGTAAAAGTTCCTCCTGCATCACTACGCTGTCTTTGGTTATCTCTTTAATAGCTTCTTGCTGGGCACTCGAACTTTTGCTTAGAGAGCCTGTGATCGCATGTACCTTTTCTGTGATATCCGTTGTCTCATACGCAGACTGCTTTGCTGTATTAAGAACATTTCGCAAAGAGGAGATAAAACCATAAAAAGCTTCTTCCTGAACACTCTCTTTTTTAAGTTCGATCCTAAAGTCATGGTTTTCAGTGATCACATTGACCTTTTCGATTATTCCCATTGAACTGAGGTACTGATTTGTGATCATGTATACCATGTATATAAGGACGGCTGCTTCAACGATGACGAAGGAAGCGTGCAAAAAGGCTATATCCCAGCCACAGGCATAATTAAACACTATGATCTTCATCTCACCGATAGAGGCTTCGCTGAGCTGTAAGTAGGTAAAGAGGAGATGATGGACAGCAATAGTCAGAGCACTCGCAATAATGGGCATGATATCTTTATATAGAGACATAAACGCCAGCACAACGAAGATGTGAAAGTGCATCTCGATACGTCCCAGATGCTGCTGTATCATGATAATAGGAAAACCCATGATCAGCATTGCGATGACAATACGGGAGATCGAGGAACCAGGAAAGACCTTGTAAACAAAAAATGCCAGGCCCATCAGCAGTCCCCCGCCTACTATTCCCAAAAGATAGGTATTATAGGTCAAGGAAGTAATAAAAGCTACTATAGCCCAATTGATAGCAAAAATATACATGAATGCCTTGTCCGCATTCTTCGCTTCATCATATAGATTGTTCTTCATCATCGATGAAAGACTTTCATAGTTTCCAAACAGTGTTCCAATTTTCATATTGACACCCCCTTAATATCTTGCGTAATCTATTATTTTAACAACACACTTTTCCGTATCATCTCTTAAGTATGGTTTCAAGCCGAACTCTTATGCAAAACATTAATCACTGCTTTTATTCACTAAAAAGACAGGTAAATAATACTACATATTTCAAAATATAGATATGCTTAGGCGATACGATTACTTACAGTAATCAGATATATCTAATAAAAAATCTTCCTTTAGACAGACCCTCTTTCTGTTTAAAAGTTTGGATTTACCCGACTTGATTTATAATACAAAATACATAAAAAAGGGAATCGGTATGGCCATACTAATAGAAGATGCACTTAAGATCATTGATGAATGGGTCGAACCGCTTCACTCTGAGATCGTCTCGCTTGAAGCTTCCTTGGGACGCATACTTTCAAATGAAGTCATAGCCGTTTACAATCTCCCTGCTTTTAACAACTCTGCGATGGACGGTTATGCCGTCAAACATGCGGATGCCGGTAAAGAAGTCGTCGTAGGTGAAACGATATTTGCCGGGGACAACTCAGATGCCTGGGTAGAGAAAAACTGTGCCTTGAAGATCATGACAGGTGCACGTGTTCCTCTGGGTGCAGATGCTATCGTCCCTATTGAAGATATCGAGATCATATCCGACAATGTCGTCGCACTCCCTTCTACTATCAAAGAAGCCCAGCATATCCGTTATACGGGTGAAGACATTCGAGCCGGAGACCTTTTGTTAAAGGAGGGTATCAAGCTCCACGCACACCATATCACGATGCTTGCTTCTCAGGGTATCTCACATGTCTACGTCAGCAAACGGCCCCGTGTTGCGGTTTTTGCTTCGGGGAAAGAGCTGAAGATGCACTTTGAAAAAGTACAAGACCATCAGATACACAACACCAATACCCCTACGTTTTTGGCTAGAGCAAAAGAGTTGGGCTGTGATGTGGTCTTTATCGGGACTGCTGAAGACACCCTCGAAGACATCAAAGAGCACATAGCCTCAGCCCTTGAAGGCAGTGACCTCATCATCACCTCAGGCGGCGTAAGTGTCGGAGATGCCGACTTTACCAAGGAGGCTTTTAACTCCTTTGATTATGAAGCGTATTTTTCCCAAGTCGACATCAAACCTGGAAAACCGACGACCTTTGGACGCATAGGCAGGACCTATGTCCTAAACCTTCCTGGCAATCCGCTTGCAGCAGCGGTCAATTTTGAAATATTTGCCCAGAGTATCATCCTCAAACTGCATCATGCACGCAAACCCTATATAGGAAGTTTCAAAGCCAAGATGAAAGAGCCCTTTACCCAGCGTGCAGGTAAATATACTGTCGTACCGGGGTATTATGACGGAGAGTTTTTTGCACCAATTGAAAAACGAAGCCCGGGAATGATCTCTCCCTTGGCACAGTCAAATGCCTTCATGATAACAGATGACAAGATAGCGCACATCGAGAAAGACCAAACTGTCCTTCTTATACCGACGCGATGGCAGATGTGCACTCAGGAAAAAAGTGAGATAATTACGAAGGCTTAGACCGTATCGGGATTGATAAATATCTCGCCTGCCAAGACTTTATCCCACAGCTCTTTGTCATGCCAGTCCTCTTTGACAGCCTGAGAGAACATGATCTCTTCTGCTTTGATCTCTCCCATATTGGCATTGTAGGCATCTTCTCTAAACCCCTGAGCATACCCGGTTCTTGTCTCATGTACGATAACCGAATGCAGCTTGACCTCTTTTTCACCATTGATCATCTCTGTACATGAAAGCATCTTATCCACCATGATAAAAATAACGCGGGAAAACTGTTCGGCAGAAGGTGAGACAGGAAGCTGGACCCAGCGGTCTGAATGCTTTTTCATATCAGCAATATACGCTTTGTCATCGCCGTCCCATAAGGTGATCGCGTGATCAAACGAATCGATCAGGTCTTTGATCGACTGTTTCATAAGACCAAAATCAAAGACCATCTGTCCATGGTCCAAAAAGTTAGACTCAAACAGCACTTCTATCTCGTAGGAGTGTCCATGGATAGAAGCGCGGCAGCGCTCAGACGAACAGCCTCTGACAATGTGGGCATTTTCAAATTTAAATAGTTTGCGGATTAACATTCTTATACACCCTTGTTTTGATCCCATAAACGGATATGCAGCCTATCGCTGTAGACATAGCCCTTACGTTTGCAATAATCGATCACATCTTCACAATGATATTCAAGTTCAGCTTTACTTCCGCCCTTTGGCATGCAGTAAACAGAGATAGACGGGGCGAACTTGATGATCTCTTTGATCTCTGTATCCACACCTTTTTGCAAGGACTCTTTATCAACGGTAAACTTGAAAAAGGCATCCTGCGAATACGTAGCTATGTTCTGAATCGCCTCAGAATTGATACGTTTGCTTTCAGGTTCTCCGCTATTGGTAAGTTTGACAGAGAGAGCAAAGGTGCAGCGCTGGTAGACACGGAACTTCTCAAAATCCACATTGATAGCACCGTTTGTCTCAAAAGTCACGCGGTGCCCCTTCCCCTGTAAAAACTCGATAAAGGCAACAAAGAGTTCATCATTGGCATAGATCAGAGGTTCACCGCCTGTCAAAACGATGTCAGCTTTGATCGGAAGTGTATATGAGTTATATACAGCAACGAGTTCATCCAAAGATTCGATTCCGATCCATGTCATGCCAAAATGTTTTTTATCGACCGCATAGACAGTATCACATCCGACGACTGTAACACCTGTTGGTGAGGTCTCCGAGCAGCCGAAACCTTCGCACTTCATATTGCATCCGCCAAAACGGAAGAACAGTGATGGTGTGCCAAGGTATTTTCCCTCGCCCTGAATAGAATAAAAATGTTCAACTAAGTAAATCATCAGCCGCCTGTTTCGTAAAAAGCACGTGTTGAGACTTCGCCGTCAGCCTCAGACCATCGATTCTTCTCTGGTTTGGTTCGGATGACTTCTTTGAGTACAAGTGCTGCTTCTTGGATGTCTCCTCGTTTTACCGCATCATGAATACTCATCGCCTCATCAAAGTACAGACATGGGATAAGGTTCCCCTCTGCCGTCAGACGGATCCGGTTGCATTTCGTACAGAAGTCATCCTTATAGGGTTCGATAATACCGAAACGGTAGCCGTCGTCGCATCGGTAATAATGCGAAGGCGAAGTCGCATCAAAACCTTCATCCGTATGCGGGTATTTTGCAGCGATAAGTGCAAGAAGCGCTTCACTTTTCATACCCTTGATATCGACTTCTGCATGGGTGTTCTCCATGTATTCGATATAACGCACCGTGATGTCGCGTTCCTTGCAAAAATCCATGACATCCAGGATCTCGTTCTCGTTCATCCCTATCATAGGGACCATGTTGACCTTCACCTTCAATCCGACCTTCAGGGCTTCTTCAAGTCCCTCAAGGACTTTTTGCAATACGTCTTTTTTAGCGATCTTTTCCGCTACGTCGGGGATAAGACTGTCGACCGAGATGTTGATACGTTTCAAGCCGGCATCTTTGAGCTTTTGTGCAGCTCCCTTCAGCAGATAGGCATTCGTTGTCATCGCCAGATCGATCTCAGGGCAATAATCATAGATCATCTTGATAAACTTGTCGAGGTCTTCGCGTAAAAGCGGTTCGCCGCCTGTGATCCTGATCTTTTTCACACCCTCGTCAATAGCGACTTTCATGAACAAGAACAGCTCTTCAAAACTGAGAAGGTTTTCTTTCGGAACCCAGGAAAACGGCTTCTCAGGCATGCAGTACTGGCATCTAAAGTTACATCGTTCCGTCACCGAAACACGCAGGTAATCTACGGTTCGGCCATAACTGTCAACTAACATATTCTTCCCTATTCTTTATACAACAAAATCTATATGATTATTTTATACTTTTTAACAGATGCTTCTATTTACAAGGATCAGCTAAAAAGTAAACTGACTTATTATATCTATAAATATATTTGATTTTTATTAGTAGTTCAGTAGAGAGACTTTGTTTTTAGCCTCTGCTAAGGTTTCGACAAAGCTGTTGATATGGCATTGTAGACCTTCAGAACATCAGAGATAGAGGCCGTACCCTGATCGAAATACTCGTTGGTAACCAAGTTTATACTCTCCTGTCCTATGACTTTATAGACGGTCAGTTCTGCATACGCTTCTATATGTTGATTAATGGCTATCATCTCCTTTTGACTCAAGCTATCATAATAAGATTGCGACAGATGGCGTTCTAATATCTTCTTGAGATATTCTATCTTGCCGACAAATCCTTTCATGGCAGAGATCTCTGTCTTCTTACAGTATCCTCTAGCGACGATCCCCGATCCCATTCCCCTCATCTTTCCTATGTTCTCCGTTAAAGGAAGCAAAACGTTGTTCAGCAGTTTCACATCGGTATACACGTCCGGATCACCTGCGGAAAAATAGTCATCGATCACACGCCTGTTAAGGTTTATCCACCCTTCGATCACGCTTGAATACGAGGCAAAGACCTCAGCCGGGACTTGTTTGAATGCACCTTTGTTCAATTGATCTACCTTCAGTCTCAAAGACATAGCCTTAACATGAAAGTCTGATGACAGTTAGACCTGCTTCAAAGCTTTTTCTATAGTCGAGAAGTCATGCTGCATCTGCTTTCTTTGTCCATACACAAGAAGTTGGGCCACGACATTTCCATTCATATAGTTATTGGTCAGTCCGCGTGTCTTTTGTGTAGTTATCACTACATCTTTGATCGCATGTATCACATCCAGATGCCGTTGATCGATCGACTGCTTGCTCTCAAAAATAGAATATCCTAATATCTGCGTAGCCAAGAACAGCCAAAAGAGTATTGCCTTCATCTTTCCCCTTAATTACACCTTTTTTGATTATATATAAGCACCTGAGTACCTACCTATAATCAAAATACCCGCTTTTGCAGTATCCATGTCTTGTTTGTATTATCATCGCCTCCTAAAAGGCGAAGATAATTTCAGGATTTAGAGAATAGTTACCGCCCGAAGGCGGTTGGAGAGCTGAATACGTGGAGACACATGGTACATCGGGACTTACCTACAGCATGCAGTGCCCAGATCTCGTATACGTATCCTAAATGAGGGTCCCCTTTTATTCATCCTCTTTTGCATATTTCTCATATAAGAAGCTTAAGATTGCCTCTCGACAGCGGATATACTCAGGATCATGCTGCAATGAGACTCTGTCACGAGGATGCTCAAGTTTGACTTCCAATATCTCGCCTATCGTCGCTTCCGGACCGTTAGTCATCATGATGACTCTGTCACTGAGCAATACCGCTTCGTCCACATCATGTGTGATGATGATCACCGTGTTCTTGACACTTTGCTGGATGCGCATCAGGTGTTCCTGAAGGTTTGCACGGGTTAAAGAGTCAAGTGCACCGAAAGGTTCATCCATCAGCAGTACTTTCGGTTTAATCGAAAGTGCACGTGCAATCCCCACACGCTGTTTCATCCCCCCGCTGATCTCGCCCGGATATTTATCCTTGGCTGCATCAAGATTGACCATAGAGACAAACTTTTCAACACACTCTCTTAACTCCTTCGGGCTCAGTTCCGGCATGACTTTTTTCACCGCCATCTCTATGTTGTCGTAAACAGAAAGCCATGGCAATAATGAATGGTTTTGAAAGACGACCGCGCGTTCCGGTCCGGGTCCTGACAAGACCTCGCCTTCCAAGGATATATCTCCGCCTGTTGCCATATCCAGACCTGCTATCATGTTTAGCAGTGTCGATTTACCGCAGCCCGAGTGTCCGATTATCGAGACGATCTCATTTTCTTTGATCTCCAGATTGACATCAGTGACTGCAACATATTGCTTGCCCTTGGGTAAAGGGAAGACTTTTTCAACATTCTTCAGATCTAAAAACTTAGTACTCATAGTCTCTCCTTATCCTCTTTTCGTATAATCAAAATAGTCCGCTATGCGTCCCATGATAGCGTCAAGTATGTATCCCACTATACCGACTATAAAGATACCGATCACGATATTCGGATAGTTAAGGTTGTTGTATTCATCCCAGATCCAGAACCCTATCCCTATACCCCCGGTAAGCATCTCAGCCGCGACAATGACGAGCCATGCAATACCCAAAGACAGACGCATACCGGTAAAGATATACGGTACGGCAACCGGAAGAATGATCTGATAGACCTTTTCAAGCGGTGTAAACCGAAGCACCTTGGCTACGTTGAGATAGTCTTCGTTGACACTTCGAACGCCCAGGGCCGTGTTGATGATGATCGGCCAGATCGAGGTCACAAAGATCGTCGAGATCGCCGTTGCATTGATATCTTTGAAGACCAATAGCAGCAAGGGCAGCCATGCCAAAGGCGAGACCGGTTTCAATATCTGTATATACGGATTGAGCGCTGTCATAAAGTTCTTGCTCATTCCGATCAGAAGCCCCGTAGGTATCCCGACCAGGATCGCCAATGCAAAACCTGCAAATACACGCTGCAAAGAGTTCAGTACTTGCCAGAAGACACCTTTGTCATCTTCATTCTCGATGTAAAAAGGATCCGTCAGAGAACCTTGCACCTCATCGCCTATACTATTGACCCCGCCAAATGCAGCGACATACGTGTCACTCGGTGTCGGAAAATCCTCGACTATACTTGCCAACCCCATCCATGCCGGCAGTAAAACCAGCACAACGATGAAGGGTAAAAATATTTTTTTGACCAGCTCTATATTCATTATTTCTCCTAGATTCTCAGATCGCAGCGATTAAGACGCTGTATCTTGATTTCATTTGTATTCTGTCTCCACACAGATAATAAGACACCAATGTGTTCTCTTATCTGCATGTCAGCACATGGGCTGACACGAGTCTACTTAGTCACATACTTTGGATCAGCACATCCTGCCGGTCCATATGGACATGACTCACTAGAACGTCATCGGAAATAATTCCGCTGACTTCGCTAACGCTAGGTTTTACTCAGCGTAATGCTCATCTGACTTCTTATTTAGTCACATATTTTGGATCAGCACATCCTGCCGGTCCATATGGACATACATATGAAGGCTGTTGCGTTGCGACACTCCATTTGTTGGCAGCTTCAAGTTCTGCTTTAGTCACTTTTGGATTCGTCACTTTAAAACTGTAGATGTAATCAACGGCTTTGTTCGGGTCCCATACTTTTTTATCCATAAACATATTGAACTCATCTACACCGTCTTTTTTCCATGCTGAAGGCGGAAGTGAATACCCGACTTCTTTCGCAGCGACTTCAAAAAGGTCAGGTCGGTACGTCTTCTCGATGACTTCTTTCATATCAACCGGCTTGTCAAGCTGACCCCAACGGTACATCTGTGTGATGAACCACATACCGTGAGAGTAGAACGGATACGCTGCATAATAGTTGGCAAACACGTTGAACTGAGGATTCGCTTCAGATTTTTGGCCTTTTAGGTACTGGAATGTCCCTGTCATAGACTTTTCAAGGACATCCACCGGTGCCTTCACATAATTTGGTTTACTTAGGATCTTTGCCGCTTCCTTACGGTTTTCCCACGAAGCATCCAGCCACATCTGTGCTTCGATAATAGCCTTCATCACAGCCTTAGTCGTCTCTGGGTTCTTCTCGACAAAGTCTGCACGTGCCTGCAAGACTTTTTCCGGATTATTGTTCCAAACGTCATAGTTCGTCACCAGTGTCGAACCTTTTTTCATCAAGACAATACGCTCGTTCCACGGCTCACCGACACAATATCCTTCAATATTGCCTGCAATAAGGTTTTGCGGCATTGTCGGAGGCGGGAACGGTTTGATCGTCGCATCACGGTCTGGCTCTATACCCGAAGTCGCCATCCAGTAGCGCAGTTCGTAGTTATGGGTAGATACCGGGTGGACCATACCGAAGTTAAGCGGCTGATAGGAGCTCTCACTTGCATGTTTTGCATCGATATATTTTTTCAATGATTCAGAGCCTAAAGGTCTCGCCGTCTTGTCCATCCCGTATTTTTCCATCTTTTCGATGATGTTATTGCCGAAAGTGATCCCGTTTCCGTTAAAGTCAAGACTAAGAAGTGCCTGAAGATTTGCATTTCCATTAATACCCAGTGTCGCTGCTATCGGCATACCTGCCAAAGCGTGTGAAAAATCATATTCCCCGCTGATCACTTTTTGCTGAATACCCGGCCAGCCTCCGCCTTCTTTCACAACGTGTACATCCAGACCGTACTTGTCAAAAAAACCTTTTTCTTCTGCTATAACAATAGGGGCACAATCAGTAAGTGCAATAAACCCGATAGTCAATTCTTTTTTTTCCAATTCAGCCATCAATGAACTTGTGACAATTGACAGTCCTAGACCAACTTTTAACACCTGTTTTACAAATGGAACTTTCATCATTTTCTCCTTGTATTTATAGGTATAATTCTAACTTACTTAAAATATTTATGTGCAAATTTGTGATTAAATTTTAATCACAAATAGATTATTTTTTATACTTATTGAGAATCAAGAAAGTCTTAATTAAAACTAGTGATCTAAGCTGGGAATAGTGTTGTTTAAAAATGTTAGCAGAAGAGACAAAGCCAGAAGTCAGGCCTTGTTTGAGAGAATAAATATTGCGTAGAAAAAAGATGTGTTAGATAGAAAACTTGTAGTCTAGCATTGCCCAGAACTTTGTCATATCTTTATCAAGATTTGAACCATTTAACCCAAAGCCTGCTGCTTCACTTTCACCAGAGTAAAACGCTGCCTTAAGCATACCGGTCACACCGTTTAAACCAGGAACCTTATTTGTATAAAGCAAATCGATTTCATCACCGTAATTTGTGTTTCCTCTGTCAGCTTCATACGTGTGATAGATTACTTTTGCTGCACCAAAATCTGCAGACTTATAGCCAAGCATAACATTTGCATCGACAAGACCGGCATTTGGTGTTACTAAAAACATATCTGCCCAACCATTAAATTTATGTTTTGTTGCAAAAGGTGTTTGAAAACCAGCTGCACTACCATTAAGTCCACCATCTTTCCCCGCACCAAGGACTTCATAGTTGACTCCGGCAAGAATACCACTCATATTTACACCCAAATCCAAGTTATAATAATCAGATTCGCGCTCAGCTTTCCCATAGCTCTTTACCTCAAGTGTAGCATCCATTTGAGTTGCATATTCTGCACGATATGTAATACCAATATCTCCAGTTTTAGCTTTGCCTGTTAAAGCTAAACCATAAGTATCTGAAACAGAACCTATCATATAAGAATATGCTGTAAGGGTAAGGGCATCCATCGCTTTATAAGAAGCATTGACCAATGCTGTACTCGTAGCACCAGAAGATGTACCTCCACCAGCGACAATAGCATCTGTTGTTCTATTGATACCATAATAAATACCTTGTTCTCCATTACCTTCATCACCGATTGCACTAACACCATACACATAAGCAGCAAAAAGACTCAAGCTGTCATCTTTATATGCTGCTGATACCAAGTCCAGTGTTTGAAAGTTCTGTTTCCAGCCAACTGAACCAATAAAACGCTCATTGTCGAGATTTGTTGTGCTTCTACCAACCGTTAAATTTGCCCCATTAGCACCATATTCAATCTTAGCTTGAGACATTTTTGCCACATCAGCTTCAGCAGCAAGATCTTTATTGTTTTGATCAAGTGTATTAAAATCATTTACAGCATTAAGTTCAATAGTAGCCTTTAAACCATCAACTTCTAATAATTTCGCACTGAAATTAAGGTTAGTTCTATTTGTAAAAGTACTTCCCTTACTATTTGTTGTTGCATCATTATCTGTTAATTGATACCTAGGACGCAGCTCCCCTTTAAACTTGACATCACTTAAGACATTCATTCCCTCTTCTGCTTGTACTGAAACAGTACCGACACTCATCAACACAGCTGTTGCCAAAGACATTTTTATTACATTTTTCATTTCTTCTCCTAATAAATAATGAGACAAGTGTAGCAGAATATGATTTTAATATAATCATTTAATGATTAAAATTTAATCATACTACACAAATTCTCCATATAAGATACTACTTGAGAATATCATCACCTTTAAACATCTCGATGACACCTCTATAAATCTTCTTTAAAGACTCATGGAGACATCCCTGAGGTCTACTTGATAATAGACTCGCCAAGACTTTCTTCAATCTCCGCCTGCTGCTTGGCCATCTCCATTCGAATATGGTCCATGACATGAGCCGGGACGTTATCGTCTTTGTACCAGTTAACACTGTCTATATTTCCGCCATAGTCACTGCCCAAGTCTTCTATCTTTTTAGCATACTCTTCCATATCTTTGCAGATCTCCACTCTTTGGTCGACCATATCTTTCAGTTCAATATACCAAGTGTCTTTATCTGCCATCTTGATCGTTGATGTAAATATCACGCTCATCTTTTTATCCTAACCTTTTTTTGTCATCTGCAAAGGCATCAAGGTCCTTCTTCTTCAAGTCACCGTTATAGACAATGTCTTTCGCCGTTATGGTGTCATCGTTGAGCATCTTTGGGACCAGGTCCGAATTATTGAGGACTTCCATATTGGCATCCAGTTCATCCTCGCTGTATGCCATCTGCATATCTGCAGCGATTACATGGGGAATCGCTTCGATAATATGAAGCTTTTCAAGTTCTTCTTTCACACCTTCGCCTTCTATTGTTATGATAATACGGCCCTTTTCGTCATGCAGATGATAATCACACACTTCACACTCTTTTAAACTCTGTACTACCTCATCAAGATACTTTGGTATGGTCTGGACCACTATGCTTGAAATATTCATCTTTTTTCCTTTCTGGCGATCAACGCCGGTATGCTTTCCTCTCATATATGTGAGGAAAGTGCTTCTTTTACTTAATTTTATCATAAGGATCAGGCTATTTAAATTGACCTAAGTCATATTTTATATGTATATCACTTTTCTTGTTTTTTCACCGCCCTCTTTTCGCATCTTGTCGTACCGTCTTTGATGCTCAAGCTTCTCATTATACGAAACAGGTGTCCTTAAAGATTTATACTCTACAAGCTTTCCGTCTTTATAGACACCTGAG
>JBFEIF010000043.1:0-18133 GCA_041553795.1 Sulfurimonadaceae bacterium | reverse complement strand
TATATTTAAAAGTAATTATATATTAACTTGTCTATAATCTACGAAAGTGAACGATCAAATTGAATAACTTTGGAGAGATGTATGACTCAAGAAGAACTTGATGCATTAATGAATGAGGACGTTGATCTGGATGATTTGACTGAGGTTGAAGAACCTAAAGCCAAGGAAAAGGCTGTTGATGAAGACGAACATTATGAGCTTAGCGCTGACGAATATAAAGTCTCCGCAACACATAATTGGCCGCCACCGCCGCCTACTGAAGACAACAAGATGGTCAATCAGCTTGATGATGTCACCAAAGAGAGTGAAGAAAAAGCGTCTGAGATTTTTGACCATATTGAAAAGATTGGCGATGAACTTATGGAAGCAGAGGGGACTTTGGCTGATGTCCTTGAGACCTTGCAGTCCAATGTTGCTTTATTTGAAAACCTGGGGGCAAAGTTTCCGGAAGTCGAAGCATTTAAGACACAGTTAGAAAAGAACCAGTCATCAAAAAATACGGTCGAAGAACATATCCAAAGTCTGCAAGATCACGGGGATGCAATCATGAATATCATGGATATCATGCAGTATCAGGATATCCACAGGCAGAAAATAGAACGTGTTATCAATGTCATGCGTGCCCTTTCGAGTTATATGAACCAGCTTTTTTCGGGCAGGATAGATGATGAAAAACGTGTGACTTCTGCGAAACATCTCCCCGGCGATACCGGTACGGCAGATGTCGTCTCTTCGGATGACATCGAAGCACTTCTTGCCTCATTTGAGAAGTAAGCCGGCTTCAAAAAAGTAGTTTTACTTTTTAATTCTCTCTATTAGGGAAGTTTGCTAGAATTCGCTAAAAATATTACTAAAGAATTTAGAATGAACAAAGTCGAACTTCTCTCTCCAGCCGGAAACCTTGAAAAACTTAAGATAGCACTTGATTACGGTGCTGATGCCGTATATGGCGGCGTGTCACATTTCTCTCTTCGTATCCGTTCGGGGAAAGAGTTTACTATGGAGAGTTTTAAAGAGGGGATTGATTATGCTCATGCCCGCGGAAAAAAAGTTTACACGACGATCAACGGGTTCCCGTTCAACTCTCAGATAAACCTGCTTAAAAAACATATCGCTGCTATCGCCGAGCTGGGCCCGGATGCTATTATTGTAGCGACACCGGGTGTCCTGAAACTGGCACATGAGATCGCACCTCATATCGATCTTCATCTTTCTACCCAGGCCAATGTGATGAACGTCCTTGATGCGCAGATCTATCATGATATGGGTGCCAAGCGTATTATTACTGCCCGTGAGATATCTTTGAAGGACCTTCAGGAGATCAAAAAGGAGATCCCGGATCTTGAGCTTGAAGTCTTTGTCCACGGTTCGATGTGTTTTGCCTACAGTGGACGCTGTTTGATCTCCACGCTTCAAAGCGGACGTGTCCCAAACCGCGGTTCATGCGCTAATGATTGTCGTTTTCCTTATGAACTGTATGCTGCAAACCCTGATACAGGAACACTTTTCAGACTTGAGGAAGACCCTGGTATAGGGACCTATATCATGAACTCGAAGGATCTTAACCTGGCTTCACATATGAAAGAGATACTTGACAGCGGATGTGTCGATTCGGTTAAGATAGAAGGCCGTACCAAGACTTCATATTATGCAGCGACAACAGCCAAAGCTTATCGGATGGCAATTGATGATTATTATGAGGGTTCATACGCTCCCCAAAAGTACCAAAATGAACTTGAAAGTATGCAAAACCGAGGATTTACGGATGCCTATCTTGTGAACCGGCCATTTGAAAAGCATGATGGGCAGAGTCTGGACTTTACGATGCAGATGGGGACACATCAGGTGACAGGAATGGCGACTGAATCGGGTGAATTTTATCAGTGCAAGTATACGACCCGTCCGGGCGATAAGATAGAGATCATGGCTCCTTCCGGTGAGACGATTGAAGAGGTGGATAACGAGCATGGTACGATCAGCATTGAAGGCGGTATCCCTTATCTTGTGTTCAAGAAGCTAGAAGCAGAAAACAAAAAGATCTGGGACGAGGTCCACAGCGGAAATGTCAATCCGATAAAGCTTCCGGCCATTATGCCTCAATATACTTTTTTCCGTATTCCTGCGGGGGATGATATCAATCAGGCTCCTCCAAAATAATCCTTCTTTAGCTGTTTTATTTTGAAGAGGATGAGTTTTGGATATAATCCATCAATATAGTTTTTAAATGAGTACTGAAGGGTCAAGAATGAGATTTGTGTCTATTATTATGGGAAGCAAAAGTGATTATGATGTTATGAAGTCATGTTCAGATACATTGGAGGCTTTTGGTGTCCATTATGAACTGATCATCTCTTCAGCACATAGAAGTCCTGATCGTACGAAAGAGTACATGAAGACCGCAGAATCAAAAGGCTCTCAAGTCTTTATTGCAGCAGCCGGTATGGCCGCTCACCTTGCGGGAGTCCTGGCATCTACAACGGTTAAGCCGATCATAGGTGTTCCAATGAGCGCTTCTGCTTTGTCTGGGATCGATGCGCTTCTTTCGACGGTACAGATGCCGGCTGGAATGCCAGTTGCTACTGTGGCTATAGGTAAGGCCGGTGCGATCAACTCGGCCTATTTGGCAATGCAGATATTAGCTTTGAACGATGAAGACCTTCGAGTGAAATTGACGGAAGACCGTATTGCCAAGGCCAAAAAAGTTGAAATGGACTCTTTAGAGATCGAGACAATCCTATAAACACTACGGAGAGCAATATGGAAGGCGACTGGATTACGATTCAAGAATACTCTGAATTGACGGGTTTGACCCCTGATGCCATCGATGATCTGATGGAACGCGGGAAACTTGAATGCAAGAAAGAAGGCAGAAAGATCTATATTGACCCCTCTCGCGGGATGCAGGCTATTGTTCCTGCAGAGATGAGCGAGATGACCACTAATGGAAACATGAGGATCAATGTCGGTCCTCAGTTTATCGAAAAGACTATCGGTACTATTATCAATCTACATGAAAAAGTCATCGATGCAAAAGATGAGACGATTGTCTCGGTCAGGAACGAGAACCTCTTTTTAAAAGAAGCACTGCAGTCTTTGCAGGAGCTATATGAAGAAGACAGAAAGACTATCGAAACGCTGACAAAGCAGTTGAGTATCTCACAAGATGAGGTTGAGTTTATGAAGCGGAAATACAAGCTTATGTGGGGTAAGGTCGTTGAAGAATATGCTGATAACGCACCTTCAGCAAAATAAAACTTCTGTGCCTTCTTCTCGCGGCTTGATTGAACACCTCCTTTATTCAGAATCCGGACTTTTTTATGAAGATTGACCCTGCCTGCGTCGATTGTATCATCACACAAAGCAAACGTGTTGCAAATGCCATCAATGCGGATGCAAAACTTACAAGCAAGATAGTCGAAGCTGTTGAAAAGATGGCACCGGGGTTTTCTTTTGAACAAAGTCCTCCTGAAGTAGCTTCTGCTGTTTATGAAAAAATGGCCGAGATCGCCGGAAAAGAAGACCTGTATGATGATGTAAAACGGCTTTCGACAGAGAAAGCACAAGCCTTTGTCCCTTATCTGGAACAGGAGATTAGCAACTCGGAAGAACCTCTGTTAACTGCAACAAAGGTGGCTGTGGCAGGAAATGTCATCGATCTGGCGGCGGAGTATGCCTTTGACCTGAATGAAGAGTTGGAGAAGATCTTTCATACGGAGTTTGCTGTCAACGACTTCCTTGCCTTGCAGAAAAGACTTTCCGTATCATCAACGCTTCTTTATATTGCCGATAACGCGGGCGAGCATATTTTTGATCTGATTTATATCAAGACGCTTCGTTCTATTTTTCCAAGACTCCATATAACGTATATGACGCGGGGAAATGCTATTATCAATGATGTGACCTATGAAGAGGCCAAGGCATCCGGTTTTGAAGAAGTCTGTGACCTCGTCAGCAGCGGTGTAAACACACCGGGTTTTGTTTATGACAGAGCCAACAGCCAGGCGCAAAGACTGTTTGATACTTCAGATCTGATTGTGACCAAGGGGATGGGGAATTATGAGTGTTTAAGTGATTCCAAACGTAAAGACCTTTTCTTTTTGCTCAAAGTAAAATGCAATGTAGTAGCGCGTTCTTTGGGCAGAGAAGTCGGTGATATTATTTGCAAGGAAGCCTGCACTGTCTAATAGCAATGGCCATTGAGCTTACAGACTTTGCCGGTTTTTTTGAAGATGGTTTCCATCAGCTGATACCTTCATTCGATGACTGCACTATCGTCCTTATCTTGTTTCCTTAACGCCAGATACCATTGATTGATCGGTTGCAGTTTGGACAACAGCCCTGTATCAGGTTGTTTTCAAACACTTCTTCCTCACGTCTTTGGATAAGCAATGTGCGGCAGGAAGGACAGAATGTCTCATTTAAAAAAGGGACGTTTCCAAAATATACATGATAGAGTCCCTGTGCCTGAGCTATCTCGTATGCATTCAGTAGACTGGCTGTGGATGTTGGTGAGAATGAAAGCATCTTATTATCGGGTACAAAGGCAGACAGATGCCAGGGGATATGCGAGCCTAGTTCGGTATTGATGAAGTTGGCTATTTGAGAGAGCTCTTCATCAGAATCATTGATGTTGTCAATTAGCAGAGTCGTAATCTCAAGCCAGATCGATGAGCGGGCCAATATCTTAAGGTTTTGTTTGATAGCGCTTAGTTCTGCTCCCAAAACATTTTTGTAATACGCTGCGTTGAAGCTTTTCAGATCGACATGTACCGCATCCAGCCAGCTGCTCATGTCGTAAGCAATCTCTTCAGACATATAGCCGGAAGTCTGCATGACGACTTTTATTCCTTTGTCTCTGGCAATCCGGCCGATCTCTTTGGCGTAGGGGTAATAGACGATGGGCTCATTGTAGCCAAAGGAGATGATCTTGATATGCTGCTCCATTGCAAGCTTGACGATCTCTATAGGCGAAAGGAAAAGCGGTTCGACCTTGGAATAGTGTTGGGAGATCTGATGGTTTTGACAGGATGGACAGTGAAGATTGCAGCCGACGGTACCAATACATAAGACAGAAGAACCTGGTATGAAATGTAAAAAAGGCCGGTTTTCAATGTGGTCGATACTGATGGCAGAGGGTTTATTGACAGTGATTCCTGCCAGTTCCCCGCCTATGTTCTTTTGGTTGGCGCATCTTCCGACTTCGTTCTCTTTAAGTTCGCAATAGTGCTGACATATAAGACAGGTGATATACTCATGATGTCTTTGGAAATATCGTAATGGATTATTTGATGATAGGTTCATCGATCTGTTTCTCTACTTGAAAGCTGAAGACCTGGGGATGAGAAGAGAGGTCCTTGAGGCTAAGACCGGCTTCTTGAAGCAGATGTGAAAAGAATGTATCAAAGTCTTGAAGTTGCGACCATATTTGAGGCAAAAAAGCAGAGCTTTTTTCGTCAAGAGAAATAATAAGACCGTCAGAACCCACCGTGACCTTTTCTTTTAGATCAGCGATATCGCTATATTGGAGTTCTTTTGGCGGTGTCAGCAAAGAGAGTTCGATCTTGGACTGAAGGTACTCTGAAGTCTTCAAAGGAGAGAACCTCGCATCCTGGAAGGCAGCGACTTTGGCATTGTAGATAATATCATCAAGTAAAGATCGTGCCGGGACGATAGATCCGTGAGACCCGCGCAGTTCATCATCAAGATAGATAGTCACAAAAGAAGCAATGGGTTCGAGTAAGACAGGGAAATCTTTCCCAAGTTTTTCTTTGTTGATAGTACTTTGGGCTTCAAATACTTCTGTGATTGATTCGCGTACGATCTGTAAGAGCAGAGATTGTGACATGATAAAAGACCACCCTTACTTTAAAGTTTTTGGAATGGATTTATTATAGCGTAAAAGAGGAGCCCTGTTTTGACTATTTAAAGTGATTCTCTTCCATGCATGGCGCTGTCCCATCTGAGATTTTACAGTAAGAAGAACCTTCTTTAAAGATAAGCAGATAAGGACGGTATTCCATCCTAAGCTGCTCTGCGGTCTTGGCAATCGCATTTATCTTTGCATAGGTATGAGGACTGGCTTTAAAATCATCCATCTCATCATAATACTCTTCTATCATGATCTCTTTAAGTGTTTTGAGGGGATCTTCGGATTGGTAGATGTATTGAATTAACTTATCGGATTCAAACCTGGGAAGCCGGTAGAGAAATATGTAGTATGAGTTCTTTTGTTGAAGATCTTGGCGTTCGTTTATGAGGTTTATAAAGCGTTTGGATTGTGAACACAAAGGATCGATAAAGCTATATATCCTTACGGGCCCTGTCCCAATGCGGATGGCATGTTGCGAGATTGAATCCATTAGCTCCTGCCGGTTGCTATCAGCATACAGACCCAGAAAAAGCAAGAAGATAAGAGTAAGCACTTTCATGTAAAACCTCTTCTTTGTTATGATAAATAAGTTTATCTGTCAAAGCAGGAAAAGATATGAACTAGTTCGCTTTTTTCAGGGAAGCCCTTTGTCGGAGAAAACACTTTCTAGTTTTTTGAAAGTCCGTAGAACCTGTGCCGTTCAAGTATGATCCTTGCCCAGGCTGTATGGGCAAACTTCTCTCCCATCTGCCCATCTTGGACAATAATGGCATCTGTTCTCTCATCCATCATTTGAACGGCCATCTCATAGTCCTGAAGGGAGACTGTATAGGCTTCATTGATCGGATCGATCTGATCGGGATGTATGATGGTCTTCCCAATCAGACCCTGGCGAAGGTCTTCAAGGACATTCTTTCTAAAAAGAGCAGGCTGGTTGATACAGTTAAAGACAGTCGCCGTGACATTGAAACCGAAAGGCTTGAAGGTAGTTATGACATCGGCTATGACTTTGGCAGGTCCGACGAGTTCATAGATGTTATCTTCACAACGACGTTTTAGCCCAAGATATTGCATCAGATCCTCTCCTCCAAGACGAAGTGTAAGTACGGCTTGTCTGTCTGTAAGTAAAAATGAGCGGATCTCCTCAAGTCTCTCTTTTGAAAAAAGGTCTCTGCTCTCGAGGACAGGCATGATATAGAACTCATGTCCTGATGTACGCAGGGACTCAGAGTATTCGCGCATGACTTCTGTAGAAAACTTTGGCAGAGAAAACCCGTCTATCTTTTCTATATTTTTTATCTTCAGTATATCTTGAAGAACCTGGGGACTTCTTGGACGGATGAAGACGCAAAGCCTTTTAGGTTCATAGTCTGTAAGCATACGGGTAATATTGTCAATAGCAAGTTCAAGCTCATCATCGTTGATCGCATCTTCGGTATCAATAATACATGAGCGAAGTTCAGGGTACTTGTCTTCATTGCAGACAGCATAGACATTTTTGTGTGTGGCAGGGATATAGAGGCTTCCGCCAAGCTGAATAGGTGAGAGATTGCGAATCATAGGAGTATCTTAACAAAGGAGTGTTAAAATCTCCTTATGAAAAAAATACTCTTGCTACAAATCATCTTTCTAACTTCTGTAATGGCAGAAGCAGGTTCACAACGCGTTATCGGTAACAGCAAAGCGGATGCTTGTAATACAGCCAAAGAAAATGCCTACACATTATATGAGATCTTTCGCATCAATTCGGATTGTGCATGTAAGCAGACAAATCTGCAAGAGTGGGTATGCGAGCTTCGATTCAATTATATTCGAAAAAGAGAGATCAAGAACTAGGAAAAATCTTTTTAAAATGTGACCCCTGGAGTTCCGCTCAGACGAAGTAAGAGCAGGTAACTCTTGTAAGCAGATAAGATGGGGTTGTTGTCTGTTGTCTTTAAAGTATCAGGCCAGAGAGAAAATCCTTGGGATCCCCGTACGGGCATATACAGATGCATAAGATCATTTTTTAAAAAAGGTTTGCCCGTTCCTTTTGGTTCCGGCAATACTGCTTGGCAGCATGAAGTTTCTCTTTTTTGGCTTTGTCTGCAAGGGCATCCGGATTGACATTCTTCAGATAATATTCTACGTATTTGCACAGGTTAAGGTCACCTGAGATATGAGCTTCTCTTTTGAACTTTTGCACGGAAGATGACTTTTCCGAGTCAATAAAAAGTTTTTGATTGAACTCATATCCGAAATAGCTCAAAGACTGATCATATTGATACTCGAGTTTTTCTTTAACGGTTTTGAAAAAGTCCATGAAAATGGCTTTATGCTCATGCTCAAAGTTGTTCAGCAGTGTCTGCACATCATCGAGTTCGTTGCGTCTTTGTCCAAGGAAGTGGACCGTATCAACATGATCGCGTCTGAGCATCTTGATATAGTCCGCTTTTTCTTTAGGCAGTTCTTTGAGCTTGCCGGCATCTTTAAGTTTTTGTATCCGTGCATTTTCGGCTTGAAGCTGGGCATGCAGGCTCTGCTCTTTTGAGATCAGAAGCTGCAACTCAGCCTTTAAGTCATCATATTTTTTTTGCTGTACAACATACTCTTCTTGCGCATGCAAGAACTCTTTGTTATAGACTTGCATGGCATGTTTGCTTTTTGCCATAAACTCTGTATGCGATTGATCCAGAGCCTGAATGATCTTAAACGAACTAAGCAGTTCAGCATTATAGATAGCATGATCCAGGTCTTTCATCATCCCTGCGGCTGCAAAGATAAACTCTTTAAAGACGGAATATTTGAAACTCTCGTCAAAATCAAAAGAGATCATCATAAAGTATTTTTTGACGAGCCGTATATCGTTTTGAAAAAAAGAGAGGACTACATCTTTTTGAGGGGTAGTTATGTTTATCATATTGACCTCGATTTAATAATGTTATATTCTAGCATAGAAATCTTTTCTATACTAGGTTTTATACAATAACAAAGCGCTATGATGGAAATCGCTCAGAACCGATACTTCTCTATGAGAGTATGATGTTCGGTGCAGAAGTGAGTATAATTGCATCATGTCACGAATCGATAATGAAAAGTTTTATACAGCTGCCATCAAAAAATATGGAAAGGGCCCCAGAGGTGTTCACTGGAACTCTTCATATTCTCAGCAAAAGCGTTTTGAAGTCCTTCTCTCATGCATAGAGGACAGTGGTTTTTCCATAGCAGATGCGGGATGCGGGTTTGGCGACCTCCATGCCTATCTTCTAGAGCACTCTGTGCAGTTTGATTCTTATATAGGTTTAGACCTTAGTCCGAGTATGGTCGAGATCGCAAGGGCTAATACCGGATGCGAGATATTTGAATGCGATATCTGCAGGGATATACTACCTGATGCGGATTATTATATATGCAGCGGGGCAATGAACATACTGAGCCGTTTTGACACCTATATGTTTATTGGTAACTGCTACAAGGCAAGTCAGAAGGGATTTGTCTTTAATCTTCTGATGGGGGAGGACGACTCTTTGGTCTATAACCATTTTTATCCCTATGAACTTCAAAGTCTTTTTGACGAACTTGGTGCCAAGGCCACGATTAAAGAGGGTTACATGAAGCATGATTTTACCATTTTCCTGGAGAAGCCCTGATGTGTGCTGTATTTGGCATCATTGGAGAGTATGACACTGATCTGGCCCGAAAGTCAGTCTCTCTTCTTTCACACAGAGGGCCGGATTATTGTGGCATCGTAGAAGAGAACGGGGCCTTTATCGCACATAATCGTTTGAGTATAGTCGATTTGAGTGAGAGCGCTTCCCAGCCTATGCAAAAAGACGGGGTAATTTTGAGCTTTAACGGAGAGATATACAATTTCAAAGCGCTGCAAAAGAGTTTGGATATCCCGTTTCAGTCACAGAGTGATACAGAAGTCGTTCTGAGAGCCTATCAAAGATGGGGGCTTGCTTTTGTCGATCACCTCGAAGGGATGTTTGCGATCGCGATCTATGATAAAGGGAAGCTTTTTCTGATTCGAGACCGTTTAGGAAAGAAACCGCTTTATTTCATGCGTACGGAAAGACAGTTTGTCTTTTCATCCGAGATCAAGGGTATTCTGCCCCATTTGAAAAAGAAGCAGATGAACAAGGATGCGCTTCATTCCTATCTGAGTTTTTTAGCGCCTATTCCGCCGTATACGTTTTACCAGGGGATAGAGAAGCTGGAGTCAGGGCATCTCGCTGTCTATGAAAAGGGAAGATTGCAGATCAAAGCCTATTATGATCTCCTTCCTGCAAAGATCAGTATCTATACGGAAGAAGAAGCCTTGGCTTCTATTGAAGGGTCTTTGAAGGAAAGTATTGAAAAACGTCTGATGGGAGATGTGGAAGTGGCTTCCTTGCTTTCGGGCGGTGTCGACTCTTCTTTGATAGCTGCTATGGCAGCACAGGGAGGAACGAGGCTTAAGACCTTTTCCTTGGGTTACGAAGGCTATCAGCAATATGACGAACGCAAATATGCATCTCAGGCGGCTAAGCATATTGGTATCGAGAACATCGATGTCGAGCTGTCGAAGAAGGCGTTTTTTGAAAACCTTGATGAGGTCGCCTATGCCTTGGACGAACCGATAAACGATCCTGCAGCAATCCCTCTTTATATGTTGTTCAAGAGGATCAAGGAAGAGGGGATAAAGGTCGTTCTTTCAGGCGAAGGTGCGGATGAGCTCTTTTTGGGGTACAAACAGTACTTTGAGTATCTGGATATTGAAAAAGCCGGCATGCTGCAGCATAAGAACTGGTTGAAGAAATACTTCCGCTCCAATTTTTCCATGAACAGAGAATGGGAATGGTACAAGCGTGTCTTTGAATCCGAAGTCCTCTTTCGTACCAGCGGTGAAAAGTTTACAGATATGCAGAAGAACTTGTTGATGCGGCAAAATGTCAAAGACGGTTTTTCAATGAAATATCTGCAAAAATACCGGGACCGATATATAGAACAGGGATATCCGGATGAAAGCCAATGGTATTCTTATGTCGATCTGAAGCAGTTTCAGGCAGAGCATTTTCTGACGAAGCTAGATCGTGTCTCGATGGCGCACGGGATCGAGGGAAGGACACCCTTCTTAGATCATAAGCTTGTTGAGATGGTCTTCTCCATAGACCCAAGGCTGCGTTATCAATCAGGAAGGACAAAAGACCTTCTGAAAAAAGTCGCCGGGACATATTTGCCAGAGACTCTTATCAATAGAAAGAAAAAAGGCTTTTCCTCTCCTTATTTGGAATGGCTGATCGAGGCCGGTGAACTGGAACGTATATTAAGGGTGAACCAGCAGACGGGGCTGTTCTATCAAGAAGTCTTGGAAGAGTACATCAACAGAGCTAAACAGGGGAGTTTCAAGCAGCATGTCTGGGGCTTGTATATCTTCTCACGCTGGTATGAAAAAGAGTTTTTATGATCGTATAGTGGATAAAAGAAGAGTGTGGTCGGGAAAATCGGGAAATCTGGCTGTAACTGGATGATATTGCGGAGGAGGGAATAGGTGCTTCTGTCCTGAAACTTGCAGGAAGAAGTAAGACTATTTTCCATCACTGGAAGATTTGACCCATATAAGTTTTAAGTCAAGGACTTAGTCGTCCTTGATGACAAAAGAGAGTTCAAGTGTCCCTGAGATGTAATTTGCAAAAAATGTCAGGACTTTGAGGTCTTCATCTGCAAAGTCGCCTTCTTTTTTATTGAGCAGCTGAATTAGCCCGATAACAGTTCTTTGAGAATCAAAGATAGGCACTGTGATCATGTTCTTTGTCTCATAACCGCTTTTTTTATCTATCCCGGCAAGGAAACGTTTGTCTTTGTAAGGATCATTGACGACCTGTGCTTCACCTTTTGTAAAAGTGTCTCCGGCAATACCCGATGTCGTACTTATCGCAATCTTCCCTATACCGTCAGCCAACTTTGTCCACAGCATATCGGCTTCTTTGTCATACATAAAGATTGAACACCGGTCTGCTTCAACAAGGTCCTTAGCCTGGTCAGCAATGAGCAATAAAGCATTGTCTAATGATGTGTCCTGTAGAAGTTGTTTTCCGAATTCAGCTATTTTTTTATAAGAGTCAACTTTCGCTGCCATGGTCTACCTTTTAACTTTGTGGGGCTATTATAGCCAACTTTAATAAATACAGATAAATAAAAAGAGTTAAACGGTTTCGTTGAAAGCTGATGATGCGCTCTTTAAGGGTTTTTCGGGAGAAAACCCGGCCTATTTCTCTTGGGCAGACTTCATTAAAACAGCGACGATATTGTTCATAGAGAGGAGTCCTTGAATCTTGCCGTTTCCTGTGACAAGAAGGTGGTTGACATTGTTATTGATCATCATCTGTGCAGCATATCTTATATTCAGTTCTTTAGAGACCTGGATGATAGGCTTTGTCGCAATATCATAGACATTAAGAAGGTCCATATCTCCTTCTTGTGAAAAAATAGCATTAAGGATGTTGGTATAAGTGACTATTCCGTAGGCGTCATGTGCGTTGTCTTTTTCGACGATGATGGACTTGACATTTTTTGTCTGCATTATCTTTAGGCAGTTTCTTACTGTCTCTAAAGAAGAGATAGTGGCTACGTTATGGCTGGGGATCATGATCTCACTGACGGTGACTAATTGCATCTGTATTCCTTTTATGCTTTTTTTGGGAATGCTCTTAAGAACATCTTGTCATTAAAACGACTTCATGTTTTCTTGAAATTTTCGCATCTGCTTTTCGGGGATGCCTGATAGATGTTCAATAGGCAGAGAAAAGATCAGACCGTTACCTGACTTATCAAGTTCAAGTTCCTGGGTGATCGCCTTTATGACTTTGAGGGCACTGCGTTTTTCCATGACAAAGATGAGTACAGAATCGGAACGCTCATATGTCAGTCCGAAAAAGGTCGTCTTGTCACCCAGTCCCAGTCCGCGTCCTTTGAGGATGGTCACGCCTCCTGCGCCGTTAGCTTTGGCGATGTCGATCGCCGGATCTTCATGCTCTTCTGCTACGATAGCAACAACGGTTGAAAACTTCATCTTTCTTCTCCTTCAATGTGTTGAGTCTCTTTTCTTTTTAGATCTTTGTTCTCTATATATTGGCTTATGACACCATATCCCATGACGGTGATCATCGGGAAGAGTGAGGCAAAAGCGATCAGCCCGAAACCGTCTATCAGAGGACTGCGTCCCTCGATCTGTGTGGCAAGCCCAAGCCCCAAAGCCGCGACAAGGGGAACGGTGACAGTAGATGTCGTCACACCGCCGGAGTCATAGGCAATAGGGATAATATATTTGGGGGCTAAAAAAGTCAGGATGATAACGATGCTGTATCCGACGATGATGTAGTAGTGAATAGGATCTCCTTCGACGATCCTGTAGGCGCCCAGGGAAATGCCGATGGCAACACCGAAGGCGACAGCAAGCCTAAGTATCATCTGACGTATACGTTTTTGGGAGATCTCTTCGACCTTCATAGCAACCGCCAGCAGGGCAGGTTCAGCCATAGTGGTGGAGAACCCGATCAAAAATCCGAAAAGGTAGATAAAAAAAAGATTGTCTTGTGCTGTCAATTGAAGCGCCATCGTCTCGCCTATGGGAAAAAGTCCCATCTCAAGGCCGATGATGAAGGCGTACAGGCCAAGGATGACAAAGATGATTCCGATGGATATCTTAAAAAGATTATGGAGTCGTTTCTTGATGATGATGTATTGAAAAAAGAAGATCACGGCCAAAATAGGGATGACATCTTTGATGACATTGATGAGTTCAAAAAAGAGGTTCCAAGCAGAGAACTTATCAAGGATCACGTTAGATGCCGCTTCTACTTCTTCTGCAAGAGAGACGGGTTCAAAATCAATATTGTAGACGAGCAGACCGTATGCCTGGACAAATATCATCGGAGTCAGAGATGCGAATGCGATCAGTCCAAATCCGTCGATGACAGGATTTCGTCCACGAATACTTGAGGCCAGACCAACTCCCAATGCCGCGACAAGTGGAACAGTCACGGTCGATGTCGTCACACCGCCGGAGTCATAGGCTAGGCCGACAATCTCAACGGGGACAAAGAAGGTAAAGACGACGACAAGAAGATATCCGCTGATGATATAAAGATGTATCGGATGACCGGTGATGATCCTCCATGAACCCAAGGCAATAGCAAATCCTACAGACAAAGCGACAGTCAGACGCAATGTATTGGCATCGATCCGGCCGGAAGAGATTATCTGTGCTTTTTTCGCGATGGCGATCAAGGCCGGTTCGGCAACGGTAGTCGAAAACCCGATAGCAAAAGCAAAGATCAAAAGCCAGATAACAGAACCTTTTGCTGCAAACTCATGTGCCAGGTTCTCCCCGATGGGAAAGATACCGATCTCCAAGCCCTGGATGAAAATAGTCAGGCCGACAGCGACTATTAACAGACCGATAAGTATCGAGCTAAGGTCTTTAGGGACTTGCTGCAGGATGAAGATCTGAAAAAAAGCGATCACCAAAATAATAGGAAGCAGGTCTTTAAACGAGTTTCCCAACAGCTTAAAAAGGAAGTTTAGACTGTTCATGTCTAGTGGGCAGTCTCATTAAAATAGGTGGCAAGTTCTACATAGCCGCTGATATAATGGTTGAAAAAGGTAAGAAGACGTCTGTCTTCTTCATCGAAATCGCCATTTGCTTTGTTCAGCAGCTGCAAGACGCCGATAGGTTTGTTAAAAGCATCCATGATAGGGATGGAGATGATGTTTTTTGTCAGATACCCTGTCTCGTGGTCGATCTTTTGTGAGAAACGTTCATCCGAATAGGGATGGTTCACGATAAGCGCTTTTCCTTCTTGAAAAGATGCGCCTGCTATACCATCATCAGCAGGGATTTCAAAAGCACTGGTGCCGTCGGCAAGGACAGTCCACAGGCAATGCTTCTCCTTGTTGTAGATGAACACCGTACATCTGTCAGCTTCAAGAAGGTCTTTTGCGTACGACGAGATGATAGGTATAGCGAGTTCCAAAGAGGGACGGCTTAAAAGTTTTCGACCGAACTCAGCGATCTTGGTAAATGATTTAATATTTTTATACATATTTGCATAATATCTTTATATAACTAAAAATAATTTTATGTTGACGTTTTTTTATTCAAATGTGTCAGCAATATAATAAATCAAGTATAATTTTGAAAAAAGAAGGAGAGCAAATGAGTGGAACTGAATTCATTATCTGGCACAATTCCCGTTGTTCAAAGTCAAGAGAGACCTTGGGCATCATGGAAGACAAAGGTGCACAGATGCAAGTCGTAAAGTATTTGGATGAGGCATTGACTGCGGAGACTATTAAAGATATCTTGAAGAAACTGGGACTTTCAGCACGTGAACTGTTGCGTACGAAAGAAGATGAGTACAAATCACTTGGTCTACAAGACGAGACAGATGAAGACAAACTGATAGAAGCGATGGTCGCACATCCGAAACTGATCGAACGTCCTATTGTCATCAAGGGGAACAAAGCAGTGCTGGGAAGACCGCCTGAAAAAGTCTTGGAGCTTTTTTAGCCTAATACCTCTCAGTCAGAAACTCTAATCAGCTCTTTAGAACTAAGGTAGTAGAAGAATCCGATAGTACAGAGATAAAAACATCCCCAAAGTATATTGGATAGGACCGAAGCAGAAACAAGAGAAGCGTAAAATAGGACAGCAACCGTCGTGAACCCGATATTGCTGTAGTTGAAAAGCTTCTGTCTGTCAGAGACCTCGAACTGGCGTGTCACATACTCCAAAGAAAACTTTATTCCGTAAAAATAGAAGATCAAAAGCCATGTAAAACTTGCGATTAAAAGAAAGACAGGATCGAATGCGGAGAACATCTCTCGCAGCAGCCTGTCAGTAAGAGTGAAGATGAGAGGAAAGACAAATCCGGCACTCAGGACCAGGATAAAAGCAAGTGCAGGAAGGGGAAGCTTTTGTTTCACTCTTAGTGTTTGTCCAGAATACGAGGAAGGGTGATCCCCTCTTGTCCCTGGTATTTTCCTTTTTTGTCGCGGTAAGAGGTCTCACACTCTTCATCACCCTGAAGGAAAAGGACCTGGGCTATACCTTCATTAGCATAGATCTTGGCAGGAAGGGGTGTCGTGTTTGATATCTCAATAGTGATGTGTCCTTCGAACTCAGGCTCAAAAGGGGTGACATTGACGATTATCCCACAGCGTGCATAGGTCGACTTTCCAAGACAGATCGCTAGGACATCGCGGGGAATCTTGAAATATTCGACAGTTCTTGCAAGAGCAAAGGAGTTCGGCGGAACGATACAGACATCCCCGACAAAGTCGACCACATTGGCATCATCAAAATGTTTAGGGTCGACAACCGTTGAGTTGAGGTTAGTGAAGATCTTGAATTCATTGCTGACACGGATATCATAACCGTATGAGCTTAGACCGTAAGAAACGACACCTTTACCGACCTGATCTTCACAGAAAGGTGAGATCATTCCATTTTTGACTGCTTCGTTACGTATCCAAGTATCTGCTTTTAAACCCATTGACTCTGCCTTTTTGTCTTATATTACTAATTCTTAATTATTTTTTCGATATTATAGCACACTATTTTTTACAAAATTTGCTTTAGGAGACATAATCCAATGGATATGAAACAGATAAAATCACTTATGAAAGACTTCGACGAAAGTACTCTAAGTTCACTTAAGATCAACCAGGACGGCTTCTCTATCGAGCTTGAAAAAGCAACGATAGCAACAGTGGCTGCACCTGTAGCAGTACAAGCAGCACCAGTAGCCGCACCAGTCGCAGCACAAACAGCAGCACCGGCTGCTGCAGAAGAAATAAGCGGTGATAAGATCTTGTCTCCTATGGTAGGAACGTATTACGCTTCACCTTCTCCGGATTCACCTGTATTCGTCAAAGAAGGCGATATCGTTAAAAAAGGTCAGCCATTGGCTATCCTTGAAGCGATGAAGATCATGAACGAACTTGAAGCAGAGTTTGATTGTAAAATCCTTAAGATACTTGTTGCAGACGGCAAGCCTGTCGAATATGATATGCCGTTATTCATAGTAGAGAAAATGTAATCATGGCTGAGATCAAAAGAATCTTAGTTGCCAATCGCGGTGAGATCGCTCTTCGGGCTATCCGTACGATCAAGGAGATGGGTAAAGAAGCTGTAGCTGTCTATTCGACAGCTGATGCGGGTGCTCACTATCTTGAACTTGCAGATGCTGCGATCTGTATCGGACCAGGACCAAGTTCTGAGTCTTACCTGAACATCCCTGCTATCATCGCAGCGGCTGAAGTAACCCACTGTGACGCGATCTTCCCGGGATACGGTTTCCTTTCAGAGAACCAGCATTTCGTTGAGATCTGTACGCATCACAAGATCAAGTTTATCGGACCGACTGTCGAAGTCATGCAGCTGATGTCTGACAAGTCTAAAGCAAAAGACGTCATGATCAAAGCGAATGTGCCTGTCGTCCCAGGTTCTGACGGAGCTATCTCGGATATCGCCGATGCGGCAAAACGCGCCAAAGAAGTCGGTTATCCGGTTATCTTGAAAGCGGCTCAGGGTGGCGGTGGACGCGGTATGCGTGTTGTCGAAGACGAGTCGTACCTTGAGAACGCATTCTTGGCAGCAGAGTCAGAAGCGATCACTGCCTTTGGCGACGGTACCATCTATATGGAGAAGTTCATCAAGAACCCTCGCCATATCGAAGTACAGATCATGGCTGATTCCCATGGTAATGTGATCCATGTAGGTGAGCGTGACTGTTCTATGCAAAGACGTCACCAAAAACTGATCGAAGAATCACCTGCTGTCGTCCTTACGCAAGAAGTACGTGACAGACTTCATCAGGCAGCTGTACGTGCGACACAGTTCATCAAGTATGAAGGTGCAGGAACATTTGAGTTCTTGCTTGATGCGAACCTTGATTTCTACTTCATGGAGATGAACACACGACTTCAGGTCGAACATACGGTTTCGGAGATGGTCTCAGGACTGGATCTGATCGAGATGATGATCCGTGTCGCGGAGGGTGAAAAACTTCCTGCTCAAGAGAGTATCAACCTTAAGGGCCACTCGATCGAGTGCCGTATCACGGCAGAAGACCCGATCAAGTTCCTTCCATGCCCGGGCAAGATCGGTGACTGGATGACTCCGGGCGGTAAAGATATCCGTATTGATACGCATGTGCATGCCGGCTATATCGTTCCGACGACCTATGACTCGATGATCGGAAAACTTATCGTCTATGCTGAAAATCGTGAAAAGGCTAT
>JBFEIF010000042.1:0-18435 GCA_041553795.1 Sulfurimonadaceae bacterium | reverse complement strand
GAGGAGTGTCATATTTTCCCTACAGCGAAACTATTGTTCAGGACAAACCTTATCTAATTTCACTTCACGCAAAGTTCCATTCTATAGCACTTTCCGCTTAGCATTTCTCAAATAGGTAAGCACCTCTTTGATGATGTCATCATCATCCTTACTAGCAGCCTTAATCGTCTCCGTAGACCCATTAGAGTAGGTGATAGAGATATTTTGTCCATAGTTCCCGATAAGGGTAATCGACTTCTCTATACTGAGAAGTTTGATGACGATAAGTTCAAAAAACTGCTTGGTATTGATATCTAGCCGTCCAAATCTGTCTATAGCCTCTTCTTCAAGCTCATAGACCTCCGTCACCTCTTCACAGTGGCTAAGGCGTCGGTACAGCTCTAAGCGAAGACGCTCTTCCTGTACGACTTCGTCAGAGATATAGGCTGAGATAGTCAGTTTGATATCGACTTTCTTGCGCTCGACTTGCTGCTGGTTGGAGAGCTCTTTGATAGCATCTTCAAGCATACGCAGATACAGACTGTATCCGATGTTCTTGATGTGGCCACTTTGGGCATCGCCGATAAGATTTCCGCCGCCGCGTATCTCCAGATCATGATAGGCAAGGACGGCACCTGCACCCAAAAAGCTGTTTGACTCTAAGGCCAAAAGACGTTTCTTTGCCTCATCCGTCAGGTTCTCTTTGTCATCGACAATAAAATAGGCATACCCCTCGATATGCCCCCGTCCGACACGTCCGCGAAGCTGGTGAAGGTCGGCGATACCAAAGCGATCGGCTCCGTCGATGAGCATCGTGTTGACTGTCGGCATGTGAATACCCGATTCGATGATGGACGTCGCCAGAAGGACATCATACTCTCTATTTTGAAACTTCATCAGCTCTTTTTCTGTCTCTGTCGCAGAGACCTGAGAGTGCAGCATCAAGATGCGAAGGTTTGGCAGGATATGCAGGAGTTCTCGTTTCTTGATCGGCATAGCATCGATCGAGTTGAAGACATAAAATATCTGACCGCCCCGTCTCAATTCACGCAGGATGACCTCTTTAAGAAGTTTCTCATCATACTCTTTGACAAAGGTCCTTACACCCTGACGCTCTGACGGCGGTGTCATCAGCGTCGACATCTGCTTAATGGAAGACATCGCCTGGTTCAATGAACGCGGTATCGGTGTAGCCGACATGGAAAGAAGGTGAACCTTTTCATACAGGGTCTTGAGCTTCTCTTTTTGCTTCACTCCGAACTTATGCTCTTCATCGATAATGATAAGACCCGGTTTGGCAAACTCGGCTGAGAAAAGAGCGTGGGTTCCCACCACAACATCCAAGTCTCCTGATTTCAAGGCTTTTAAGATCTGTGTCTTCTCTTTAGTTGAGACAAAACGGTCAAGCTTGGCCAATTTGATATCATAGGGTGAAAAACGCTCTTTCAAGGACTTGTAATGCTGTGAAGACAGAAGCGTCGTCGGAACGATCAGTGCAGACTGGTGTCCGCTCAGATAGCAGGCATAGATGGCGTTCATCGCCACTTCCGTCTTACCAAAACCGACATCGCCGCTTAAGAGTCTGTCCATGACCTTCTCTTGGGCAATATCCGTGATAATCTCATCGATAGCACGGGCCTGATCATCCGTGTATTCAAAGCCAGCTGCTTCCTGAAAAGCTTTGATCTTTTTGCTCTCACAGACAATCTTAGGTGCCTTGACCAGAGCACGTGAAGCTGCCAGGTTGATGATCTCGCCTGCGATCTCAAAGAGTTTCTTTTTGACCGTGTCTTTTAGCTTCGCAAAACTGCCTTTTCCGAGCCGGTCGAGTACCGGAAGCGATCCCGAAGAGATATAGCGGTCAATGGCCTCAAGGTTTTCCACCGGAAGCAGGATCTTCTCATCACCCTGATAGGCTATGGCGACAAAGTCTTTTACACCACCAAGGATAGTCGCCTGCTCGATCTTTTCAAAGACCCCGACTCCATAGTTCTCATGGACGACATAATCACCCGGTTTCAACTCGTCAAGGATGATGCTGCTCTTCTTGCGGCGCTTTTTCTTGATCTCTTTGTTCAAAGAGAAGATGAGTTCTTTTTCGCCGATGATATTGACGATGAAAGGGGCATAGACGATGTTGATCTTGGAGGTGTCATGCAGGTCATGCTGCTTGACCTGGGCTTCGTTTGACGCGATCAATGTGATCTTTTTGCTCTTATGTACCTCTAAAGTCTTATGGATGTCGATAAGCGAAAACTCTTTGTACTCTTTGGCCTCGGGGATGATCTTCAGATCAAAGAGACTCTCGTCCACCGCATTCTCATCAAAGGCATATATCTCCTGTAGTTCCAATGACAGATCCGATGCAAAGACCGCTTTTTTCCCTTCCATGAAAGGTGCACTCAAGTCATCAAGATGCCACAGTCCCAAAGAAGAAAGGTCTTTGACAAAACTGTCGGATGAACTGTGTTCGCATTTATGGGTGAGCGCATCAAATTGCTCCTCATCCAAAGCAAAGAAAGCCGGCGTAATCTCGATCTGCTCTATCTCATCTTTGATACTTTTTTGCGTCTCTAGTTCGAAAGCGCGGATCTCTTCGATCTCGTCATCAAACAGTGAGATACGGTAAGGCTTCTCGACGCTGATCGGAAAGATATCGATGATATCCCCGCGAAAAGAGATCTCGCCTTTCTCTTCGACGATATCGACAAAGGTGTATCCCCAAAAAAGCATCTCTTTTTTAAAACGCTCCAGATCGATCTTGTCGCCAAACTCCAATCTTTTGCTGTCGCACATCTGCGGTTTTGGAAGTGCATGTGAGATAGTCTTGACCGGTGTGATGATCAGCGGTTTTTTGGCAGCCGTCTTGTAGCTGTTTAGCGCCGAGAAAAGCTCAAACAGTTCTGTCTTAAAGGAGCGGAGGTCATCCCCGCTTATCGCACGAAGGTCAGGAAAGAGAAGGACCTCTTTCTTGGAAAAACGGACAAGATCAGCCAAGGCCGAAGCCTCTTTCGAGTCTTTGACAATGATAAGTTCGGGGGAATTACTCTGAAGGTATTCGTAAAGATTACTCTGGATCAAGCCTCTTTCTTCTTCTCGTCGACTACGGTGTTCACCGCTTTATTTTTCATCTCTTTGTTCTTGATCTTGCTTTCGCCTTCGAAATGCCCTTTGGCTTCGATGACCAGTTCGGATGAGAGGATAGCCCCGACAACCCTTCCGGCCGACATGATCTCAAGACGTTCAGACTCGATTGAGCCTTCGACCACACCCTGGACAATCAGATGATTCGTATGTATATCACCTCTTACTTTTCCGCTTTTACCGATCGTGACCAGCTTCTTGGACTTGATACTTCCTTCAAACTCGCCGTCGATATAGAGGTTGCAATCAAGGGTCATCTCGCCCTTGATAAAAGAACCTTCTGTGATGATAGTGGTATTGTTGTTGTTTGGTGTAGACGTGTTGTCGCTGCTATTAAAGATTGCCATGGTACGTTTTTCTCCTGCTCAAATATAGAGTTGTATGAAGCAACATTCCACTTAACAAACCAAAACGGGTTAAGTGCTCGTTGAATAAACCTTACTTCATAGTGTAGATGTGGGCCATTTGACATACCGCTGTTCCCGGTATAACCGATCAGGTCTCCACGCTTAATAAACTGGCCTGATTTTACCACAATTTTGTTAAGGTGTCCGAAATATGTCCTGAATCCAAAGCTGTGATCCAAGATGATGAGCTTCCCGTACCCACTTTTTGCATGTTCCGCTGCCCACTCCACTATAGCATCAGCCGTAGCATAGACAGGCGTGTCCATGGGTGCTTTAAGATCCGTACCCCGGTGAAGTTCTTCACGCTGCAGAGTCGGATGCATTCTGTAACCATATTTGGAGGTAACACCCATATATTCGACAGGCGAACCGTTTGGGATATGCTGCATCAATGCAGCCATCTCCTCAGATGTGACGGCAGCCAGGTCCACTCTTTCTTCAAGGGAGGTTCCCTCATCTGCTGAAAGTCCGATCAGGCTTTCTATCTCCGACAGTTTATCAGTCACGGAGACCAGCTCTTCGTGCTTTTGCTGAAGCGTGTTTTCCGTAGTCTCAATTGTCTTTTTTAGTGTTTGGTTTTTATTTTTCAAAGCGATATAAGCGGCTTCCGTCTCGTCTTTTTTAGACTGTACCTTATCCACACTGGCATTCAAATAAGCAATAGAAAAAGCTGCGAGTGCAAAGATAGTGAGTACGAAACTAAACAGATATATCCCAAATTTCTTGACAATCTGATGAACATTAAACTGCTTCACACCATGTTCATCATGGATGGTTATAGTAAACTGATTATGCATATTTAACACCCCTCTTTCTAACAGAGTCTTCTGAATGCCTCTGCTACCGAAAACGATCCAAAGACCAGATAGTCATGATCATCTTCTATGCCTTCAAAAGGCTTATACTCAAGCCCATTTTCAACAATCGCTGCGATCAGTTTCTCCTCTGAGACGATACGTTCATCGTCCACTGGGATTATCTCGACCCTTTTTACAATAGGTCTAAGCAAGGCTAATATCGACAAATAATCCTTATCCTTATAACTATTATAAAGTAAAATAACTGATTTCTCGAGAAAACAGCCTGAAATAGCCTCTGCAGCGAGCGCATTGTGTCCTACATCGAGCCAGATATTGGATTTTATTTGCTGCATTCTACCCTCTAAGCGCTGAGATTCAAATAAGTTTTTCTTAATTTCAAAACCAAGTTCTTTCAGTGCACTCATACTTAAGAGTAGGTTGTCCTTCAGATATTGCGGCAGCTTAAACTCCTGTGAGATCTCTTCCGCCATAGCAATTATTGTATCATCAAGATTTTGTCTGTAGGGTATAAACGTTCGTTCATTTGTCGTCAGCTCTTCAGCGACTTCCATCACTTCGGCATACCTTTGTTCACCGACAACCGCTCTATTTGTGACACTTCTGAGTTTTGTCCCGGCTATCTCTTTGAGTGTCCTTCCCAAAAAATCCTCATGATCCATACCGATAGGCGTAATGACCGAGAGGACTTTATCAAAGACATTCGTCGCGTCATGCTCCCCGCCAAGACCTGCCTCAAGCACGACATAATCACACCCTTCAAAGACAAGCATAGCCAACAAAGTCGTGTATTCAAAATAGCTGAGACTTTCTTTGAATTGCTCATCAAGTAATCTCTGGAGCTTTTGATGGCTCTCTTCAAGGATCTTATTATCCGCGTTCTTCCCGTTAAGCCATATGCGTTCATTGAAATCCTGAATATGCGGAGAAGTATAATGTCCGACCTCCAAGCCCAGCGAAAACAGAGCATTGGCAAGAAAACGCCCTGTCGTGCCCTTCCCGTTTGTCCCTATGACATGAATGACCTTCGGGATCGTCATATGCTCCTTTATAGAAGCATAAGCCCGCGGCATACGGGTGTAGTCGATCTTTGAATAGTAAAGAGGTTTGTGTTCTAGAAAATTGATCAGATTCATATAACTATCTTGTTGCGTCCCTTCTCTTTTGCCTTATAGAGCTTTTCATCTGCAGACTTCATCATCGCTGCCTGTGAAGGGTATTCTTCCCGAAAAGCGATCCCTCCGCTGATTGTCACCTGCAGCTTGTTGCCGCCGTGCACAAACCTGCTTATCTCAAGTTTCTGTCGTACTTTCTCTGCGAAGACCTGCGCACCCTCTTGGTCCGTCTCGCTGAGGATAGCCAAAAACTCCTCACCCCCGTATCGGCCTACGATATCTATGCTTCTTGCCAGTTTTTTAAATACCTGTGCAAACCCTTTTAGAACAATGTCTCCCGCATCATGCCCGAAGGTATCATTGATCTGTTTAAAGTGGTCGATATCAAAGAAGACAACACTGTAAGGCTTGTTGTAACGTTTGAACTCGCCTTCTCTGATCTCTAGAAACTCGTCAAGGGCACGTTTGTTATAGAGCTTTGTCAAAGCATCTTCACGTGAAGCGATCTTGGCGATCTTCAGCTCTTCTTCCAGACTTTTGATCTTCTTCTCCATCTCTGAGATGACAATGGTGTGTTCTTTGAGTTCTGTGCCCAAAAGCTGCGTCTCTTCTTCGAGTGATAAAGCGATCGTATAAAGTTTCTTACGTGCTGATCTGAAATCATCACTTTCGCCTATCTCCAGGTTTTCGAGATTGGTCTTGATCTTTGCGATCTCTTTGCCTGAATGGTCTGTCTTCTCGATAAGAGTGATGACTTGGGAAGAGAGCTTTTCAAGCACCTTGTCCAAAGAATGAAGCATCTTTTTGATATGTGTCTTATCCAGGTCTATGCGCAGTTTAATCGCATTTCTAATGGAGAGCATCATCGTCTTTGAAGTCAGACTCTGAGGGTTTTTTCGTATCTCTTCGGAAATTGAAGCCAACTCTTCATTCACACTTGAAGCGATCGAAGGTGTAAACGAGGCAATAAAAAGAAGGGCAAGTTTTTGGTACTCATCAGAAGAAAGTTCTGATTCTGAACTGCTTGGAAGCTTCAGGTTCTCAATCGTCTGCTTGATGTCGTTTTTGTTGACCTTTCCATAAGGCTTGAGTATGTCCAGAAAACTGTCATCATAACTTGTCAGAAAATCTATCCAGGCGCTTTTGATACTCTCTATCTGTATGGCATCTGTGACAAGTTCAAGGTCTTTGATAGACTTTGTAGACAAAGCGGTCAACTGGGCGTCATGCAAGGATGCGATAGTCTGCAATACACGTTTCAAAAGGGAGTTTAAGGCGGCGTTTTGCGCACTTGCCTCAGCCGGCTTGGAACGGTTTAGTTTAGCGATGAAAAAGGTGACAAGCTCATTAAGGGTCTTCACCCGGTACTGTTTGAGTTCATCCTGCAAAGACTGATCAAGCTTTTTGGTAAACTTTTCGACCTGGTTGCAGTCTTCGACGATTATCCCAGCAGCCTTGGCTTCTTTACAGAAAGCTTCCATATAAAAGTCAGGGGTCATAAGTTTGTCTTCTTGTTTAAGACGTTCAAAAGCACGCTTGATGATTTGGTTGATAGTCATTAGGGCTCCTCGGGATAGGCTCTCACTCAGATAGATAAAAACAGCAATGCTATATTATAGCTTACTTCCTTCTGCTCCTACCTGAGCGACGAAGGAGTCAAGGGCTTTCAAAGATGCCTTGGAGATCGCGTCAAAACGCTGGGTATCCGTTATGACTGCATTGGGTTCGATCGTAAAATCGAAAGTCCCTTTCGACGTATAGGTCTTCTTTTCACCTGCATTTCTGCGCGTTACCTGTATGGTGACATTGGCTCTATAGACGATGATATACCCGTTCTCGTCATACTGAAGCGCGCTGAAGCTGATACCAGAAAGATCGACCCAGAGGGTCGTCTTTGCTTCAGACTGTGGCACCAATGATGAGTGAAAACGTGTGACAACGGCTTTTCGCGCCGCGTCTTTGATCAGTACTGCATTTTCAGGGTCTTGCAAAGAGACATCGACTTCGACAAAGAGTCTCTCTCCTACGACTTTGCGTGCCTGCTTCGAAGCCGGCAGGTACCCGCATCCGGCGACAAGGACAAGAAGTGCAAGAAACGGCAGTACTTTTTTTATCATTTTACAACCAGGTTGACAAGTTTGTTCGGAACGACTATCTCTTTGACGATACTGACGTCTTCGAGCCATTTTACCGCTGTCTCTTTTGCAAGGGCCAGTATCTCATCTTTCGAAGCCGATGGAGAGACCTCTATCTGTGTTCGGTTCTTACCGTTGATAGAGACACCCATCACTATCGTGTCCACAGCAAAGACTTCATCCAGGACCTTTGCCGGTGCAAAGTTCTTACGATTAAAGAGCTTATGTGATATCTCCCAGGCCAGATGCGGGACGATAGGTTCAAGAATAGCAGCAAGTATCCAGTACCCTTCTGTCCAGACATCCGCATTTTCCTGCTCATTCAGCGCGTTCATCGCCTCCATCACACCAGCTATCAGTGTGTTGAAGGTATGGCGTTCCGTAAAGACCTCATTCGCACGTGTCAAGGCTTCATAGACTTTCTTGCGTGCAGCTTTTTCTTCTTTAGAAAGTGCATCATGCGAAATAACCGGGATCGTCTCTGTCGCATAGGCACGGCTGGATCTATCGGCAAAACGTTTCAAGAAACGGAAAGCACCTTCAACCGCCGAATCATTCCATTCCAGCTCCTGGGTCGGAGGCGCTGCAAACAGGATAAAAAGTCTGGCCGTATCTGCACCGTATTTCTCGACAAGTGCATCAGGGTCCACAGTATTTCCCTTGGACTTCGACATCTTTGCACCGTCTTTAAGCACCATTCCCTGTGTCAGAAGATGGCTAAAAGGCTCATCACTGTTCACATAGCCAAGATCGCGCATGACCTTCGTGAAAAAACGCGCATACAAGAGGTGCAAGATCGCATGCTCGATACCGCCTATGTAATGATCCACGTTCATCCAGTAATCAAGCTCTTTTTTGTCAAAAGCCTTCTCTTCCCAAATACCAGGGCTTGCCGTATAGCGCAAGAAGTACCAGGAAGACTGCACAAAGGTATCCATGGTATCTGTCTCTCTGATGGCATCTTTGCCGCACTCAGGACATTTGCAATGCTTCCATGTCGGATGATGGTCCAGAGGGTTTCCTTCTCCCGTGATCTGTGCATCTTCAGGAAGTGCGACAGGAAGATTCTCTTTTTTCTCCATGACAAGACCGCAGTCCTCACAATGGATAAACGGAAGCGGTGCACCCCAGTAGCGCTGACGGCTTACACCCCAGTCTTTGAGCTTGAAGTTGATGACTTTTTTTCCAAAGCCCTCTTTTTCAAAGTGATTCATGATATCGGCCTGGACAGCCTTGGAATCCATCCCGTCAAACTGCTCTGAATCAAACAGGACACCCGTTTCGGTATAGGCCTTGCCTTCTGGAAGTTCACCCTCCACCGGCTTGATCACGGCCTTGATCGGAAGTGAATATTTTTGAGCAAAGTCGTAATCCCTGTCATCATGTGCAGGTACTGCCATTACCGCACCCGAACCGTAGTCCATAAGGACAAAGTTTGCTATCCAGACCGGAATAGACTTGCCCGTCAACGGATGGACAACAGAAAGACCCAGACTCACGCCCGCCTTCTCTTTTTGTCTGTCTATCGAAGAGGCGTTTTTCATCGCTCTTACTGCCGTTGCCGATTCATCCGACAACAGCCCGTTATCGAGCATATAGGTGACAATATCATGCTCAGGTGCCAAGGCACAGTAGGAGACACCGTATATCGTATCAGGACGGGTAGTAAAGACATCAAACTTCTCAAACGTATTGGAGAGTTTTGTCTTTGATACTTCATCAAAATGAAGGTCAAACTCAAGACCTGTCGACTTTCCGATCCAGTTTTCCTGCATTGTCAGAACCTGCTTAGGCCAGCCGCCTTCAAGTTTGGCAAGATCCGAAAGAAGTTCATCCGAATAGTCCGTTATCTTGAAATAGTACTGATTCATCTCTTTTTTGACTATAGGCGTATCACATCTCCAGCAGCATCCGTCAACGACCTGCTCATTTGCCAAGACCGTCTGATCATGCGGGCACCAGTTAAGAAGACCTTTTTTGGAATACATCAGTCCTTTATTGTACATATCGATGATAAAGCCCTGTTCGAACTTTGTATACAGCTCGTCCGAAGTCGCGAACTCTCGCTTTTTGGAAAATGAAAGGCCCAAACGTGAGAGTTCCGAACGCATATAGTCTATGTTCTCATAGGTCCATTTCTTCGGATGGGAACCGTTTTTGATCGCTGCGTTTTCTGCAGGCATACCGAAACTGTCCCAGCCGATAGGATGAAGGACGTTCTTACCTGCTTGACGGTAATGTCGTGCGAATGCATCGCCTATGGTATAGTTACGAACATGGCCCATATGCAGACGTCCGCTTGGGAAAGGGAACATGCTTAAGATATATTTCTTCTCTTTGCTGTAATCTTCGCTCGGTTCAAAACTTTCGTTTTCGTCCCAATATTTTTGCCATTTTTGTTCGACTTCGGATGGATTGTATTCCAAGTTTCTTCCTTACTGTAATCTATATTTATGAGGTATCATCAATTCTAAAAGTTAGATGCTAACGCTTAGGAGTGATGACGAGGGTATAAGAGAAGCCCAGGCTTCTCTCTTCTTAGTACTCTTCTCTTGTACGAGAACTTTCGACAAGGACAAGGCCCATTGAAAAGATGTTTGCAAGCAATGCGCCAATAGCCAAGGCTATCGCCCACTCTGTATTGCCGACGATCTGTAAATAGACAAAGGCAGGGATAAGGTGCAAGTCCGCCACTAAAGAACTCGCCAGTAATTCCGCTGCAAGCAGGTTTCGGACACCGATCTTCAAGATAGTCGAGACAAGATTCAGACTTCCTGCCATAAAAAGTGCGATAGCACTGTGTTCAAACAGGAAACCTGCCGTTGATGTCAGACTCATCAAGGTAAAAAACACGTAAATTACTTTTCCCCAATCCATTTTATTCCCTTATATTTATATTTTAAAATACAGAAGAAACGACTAGATCGTTCCCTGTTCGAACTGAGCACGCATGCGCTCTTTCTCAATTTTTCTTTTCTCTTTTTCGGATAGTTTTGTGCGGAAGGCTTTGATATCAAAGCCCAACCAGATCAGAACCGGAGATGCGACAAAGATCGAAGAATAGGTACCTACAATTATACCCACAAGCAGTGTAAAACCAAATCCGTGAATAATCTCTCCACCCCACATCCATAAGGTAAGTACAACAAAGAAGGTCGTCAATGATGTCAACGTCGTACGTGACAATGTACGTGTCACAGACTCATTGATGACTTCAGACAGCAGGGCTGACTTGATATTGTTGATACCTTCGCGAATACGGTCAAAGACGATGATCGTATCGTTCAATGAGTATCCCAGGATGGTCAGCATTGCTGCCAGGATATCCAGGTTCACCTCTATATTGAAAAGCGAGATAGCACCCATAGCGATGGAGACATCATGGATCAAAGCGACGACAGAAGCCAGGGCGAAACGCCATTCAAATCTAAATGAGACGTAGATAAGGATGCCGATGACAGCCAGGACCATTGCCATAATACCTTTTTCCCTCAGCTCGTCACCTACTTTGGGACCGACTATATCAACACGTCGTATTTCAAAGTTTCCGCTTCCCGCAAGGACTTCTCTGGCAACATCACCCATATCAGAGGTCACTGACGAGCTTGATGTGCGTACACGTATCACGACCTCATCAGGCGAACCAAACTCCGAGATACTTGCTCCGTTGAAAAGCTCATTGACAGATATCAATTCACGCATCTGATTGATAGGAGCCTCTTTGTCGTACTTGACCTGAATAACGGTACCGCCGGCAAAGTCGATACCGTAGTTCAGACCCTTGGTCGCAAGCACTGCATATGAAGCAAGCACAAGTACCAAAGAAAAGATCAGCGTAAGCATTTTCTTCGACATAAAATCAAATGTCTTTGTATATTTAAAAAATTCCATATCAGACCTTTATCCCGAACCAGGCGTTCATGTTCCTGCTTTTTTCTATGCGGTTCAAAAGCATGGAGTATATCCCATGTGTACCAAGAATAGCCGTCAGCATCGATGCCAGGATACCGATACTCATCGTTATCGCAAATCCCTTGATGGCACCTGTACCATAGACATAAAGCACGATAGCCGCGATCAAGGTCGTGATGTTCGCATCCATAATAGCCGACGTAGCATTCTCATATCCCTGCTCAATTGCCTTGCGCACTGATGCACCCTGATAGAGAAGTTCTCGAATACGCTCGGAAATGATGACATTCGCATCAACGGCCATACCGACTGTCAATACGATACCTGCCATTCCCGGAAGGGTCAATGTCGCTCCAAAAAGAGACATCACGGCCAGAAGGATAAAAAGGTTCGCGATCAAGGCCAAGTTGGCGATGACACCTGCCATCTTGTAATACACCAGCATAAAGACAACGACCAGGACAAAACCGCCCACTAGCGCGATCGATGCCGACTTGATACTGTCAGCTCCGAGGCTTGGACCGACTGAACGTTTTTCCATCAGATAGATAGGTGCCAAAAGTGCCCCCGAACGCAAGGCGATAGCAAGGTCCTGAGCACCCTGTGCTGTGTAGTTTCCGGAGATCTGGCCATGTCCTCCACCGATACGCTCATTGATGACCGGCGCAGAAAAGACCTTCCCGTCCAAGACGATGGCCAGATGGTTACCAACGTTCTTCTCTGTAAAGTCACCAAAGATAGCAGCACCTTCGGAGTTAAGAGCAAAACTGATTACTGGCTGATTGTTCTGCTGATCAAAACTCACTTGTGCATTTGTCAGCATTGAACCGTCAAGGATCTGTATCTCTTTGATGAGATACTTCACTCCCGGCTGTTCCGCATCAGGAAGTATGATGTCACCATACATTGCAGCCTGAGCATCCGTCATCTGGTAGACACGGCTTTTTCTGTCTTCATCAACAGCCATCAGCTGGAGATAGGCAGCACGGGAGATCAATTCTCGAGCACGCTGCTCTTCTTCTTGAGTCTTGATCCCAGGAAGCTCGACAAGGATCTTTTCATCACCCTGCTTGGCAACAACAGGCTCCGCCAAGCCAAATTGGTCAAGACGGTTGCGTATTGTCTCGATCGCCTGCTCGACAGACTGCTTCTTTGTCTTCTCTATCTCAAGCTCAGAGAAACTCAAGGCAAACTTCAGTCCTGTATTATCGACCACAAGACCTTCTGTATTTGAAAGCATCTTCTTTAAAGCCGGGATATCATCCTCATCATACAGTGTACATTCCACACCCTCATCTGTGATGATTAGAGTATCGACAAGTATCTTCTCTTTTTCTGTAAAATATTTGATACTTGCCGCAATAGACTTGAAACGTGCTTTGACGGCTTCTTCAGTCTTGACACCTAAAAGCATATGAAGACCGCCTTGAAGATCAAGGCCCAGGGTGATCTTTGCTCCGGACTCACTCTGTGTCAAGGTCGGAACTGACAAGGTGATACCAAGGAGAAAGGCAGTAAGAAAGATTACAACGCGATAATTAAGCTTCATCCTCGTACTTTCGTGCAACCGCATCTTTGGCTAGACGTACTTCAGTGTCTTTATCAAGTCTGATTCTGTAAAAAGTCTCTTCTACCTTTACGATCTCAACAATTAGACCGCCAGTCGTGACGATCTTGTCGCCTTTTGCGAGGGCGTCAAGCATCTCTTTATGCTCTTTTGCTTGTTTTTGCTGCGGGCGGATAATGATAAAGTACATAATCGCAAACAGACCGATCATCATGATGAGTGATTCCATTAAGGTTTCCTTGTAAATAAAATTGCGGGCATTATATCTTATGAGCACCTCAAAAAAGCTTATACGGGCTTCGTCTTGTAATCAAGCTGTTATACTGCATATTCTCTCTTATTCAATACCCATTGGATACAGCTATTTAGGGTCGCGCCATACCAAGAAAAGACATAATCGTGTAGGTGATATAAAGGGGTTTAGGAATAGCCATAATATACTGAGACAGCTTGTTTTATATTGGAGTTCAAGAAGCTTATAATCGCATACCGAACTTATAGGTAAACTGTAAGGTGACTATGTCACCCATATTGTCAAGAATCGTCTGTGCTGCTGTATTTCCGGGAGCTTTGGCATCTCTGAAAAGATAATTCAGATCAAGTCGGGTCAGACCTTGAAAGTGATAGCTCAATCCTACCGTCATCGTCTTAAAAACTCTCTCTTTTGCAGCTGCATTCCTCAGATTGTCAAGTTCGTCATATCTCAAGATCGCTTCGAGCTTCGGATAGAACTCATATGCCGAAGCAAGATAATAGCCGTACGCCTTGTTAGAACGTGGAGCTTCAATAGAATAGTGCCAGTTCTCCTCGCCAAGTCTTGCATCCGTGTCTACCGGACCTGCATATAGCATCCCCTTTGCGCTGGTATATTCAGCTTCTAATCTCAAGCCGTCCTTATAATATCGAAGCCCCGCGCCGTAGCGTATGCGATCATAGAGTTCTGTCCGATCATTGGCCTCAAGAGCGCGCTTTCCCTCCTGATACCAGAGGTAAGTCTTGAGGTCCTGATGATAATACCCCTTGCCTTTGTCAAACGAATATTCAAGCGCTGTATATCCATAGCCCGTATACTCTCCCTCATTTTTGTTTTCCCACTCCAGACCTGAACCGTTCCCTATCATGACCGCATATGACAATGTCCATTTCTTATTCAGTCTGAACTGCTCAAAAATCTCGATTCCGGTATCCCTGTAGGCTCCTACCGAACGCTCCGGTCCTCCTGTAAAACTTCCCGCCGTATTGGCCAGACTCCGATCTGTCTTTGGTGTTTTTTCAAAAAGTAGAAAATTACTCATCTGTGTAAACTGTATAAAAGGAGAAGCAAAGCGCGCCTGTATCCCTTCTTCACTTCCGGGATATTTAAACAGTCCCAAACGCACATTGGCATAAGGGATATATCTCAGAGTCATTGAGGCATCGGTGATGTAGGTATGCTGCGAATGCCCTAGAGGGTCCGAAATGCCGTTATGGCCGAAATCAGTTAAAATAAAATAATTGACCCTGTTCTCATCATCCAAGATACCTCGCAGTCCCAAACGCGCTCGAAGAAGCTGCAACTGGTTTTGGCGTTCAAGATTCGGAGCCACATAGGCAAATGCCGACTTGTTGATACCGGAAACATCTACCGTATTGGAATAGTTCTTCTCATACTTCAATTGGGCAAACCCCCAGAACGAAGGAGTGTTTATGCTATTTCTAACTTTTTCACCCTCTTTGAGTATCCGATCAGGTTCTGTACCCTGGATCATCAGCCAATCACTCCCTGCCAATTGAGAGATCATTGAAATGCCAAGAATGAATACGCGCGGCATTACTATTGCTTTGTTTCTAACAACGATTTCATCTGCTCATATTCACTGTGCTCAGTTTTCTTAAAACTCAAAAGTTGGCCGCGCTGCAACATCTTTCGTCCTTCTCTGTTCTGACTCCATTCTATGATGCGCTTTTGAAACTTTTCTCTGACATCCTTTGGGACTCTGGGATGGACGACAAATAGAGCATGAGGGATGCTTTGAGTCGAATGGATTGTCCTAAAACCGTCCACACCCTTCTCTTGATTAAAGTACATGACCGCCCGCTTAGCAGTTATGCAGGCAGCAGCTTGAGCATTGACGACCTTTTGTAAACAGATAAAATGGTTTTTACTGTAAGAGATCGTGAAATTATCATGTACCCGGTAGCCTTCCTTATCAAAGTCAGCCAGCATCAGCCGGGTCACGGCTGCTTCTGCCGGAGCCGAAGCGATCACCTTGTCTTTTACATCTGAGATCTTCTGATACTCAGACGCCTTCGCGACGACCAGGATCGCTTTAAGGTCTTCTGATCTTCTGGCAATAGGGATATATCCCTGCTTCTCTTGTGCATCAAGATAGTCAAAGGGCTGGATCAGGGCTATATCATACAGACCTGTATTCAATTCCTCTTTGTACAGTCTAAAATACGGCCTGCTCATAAGTATGACAGGTGTACCGACACTCTTTTCCAGATCCAATGCAATAGGGTTATAGACTGCATGCAATTTTTTCAGAGGCATATGAGGGAACACACCGAACTTATATGCTTCCTCTGCACAAAGCAATACATAGGTAAATAGCAAAAATATGAGTAATCGCATCAACACACCTTATTCTTTTCTACAAATCATAATAGCACATTTCCTCCATTATCTATAAGAAAACCTGATAGTTAATTAAAACTCTTGATTTTAGTTATAATTTTAAAAAACAAGTACCTTAATGATGCAAAAACTACGATTTTTCTTTTCACCTTTTGAATTGCGCACTGGCTTTATCCTTGCTCTGTGTTTTTCAGCTTTTATCTATTTCGCCCATTTTCACCTTGAGTTTTATCTTCTTAACACGCTTCTTGGTCTTTATGCTTTTTATCTGCTAATCATCTCAAACAGAAAGACCCTGTTTTTCGCCGGTTTCTTTATCGGTCTTCTGTGGTTTTATTGGATCGGGTTCAGTTTCCGGTATTACGAGCTTAGCTGGGCTGTACCGATTGTTGCCATTGGGTTTGCCTTCATCTACGCCTTTGTCTTTTGGGCAGTATCCTGGCCGTCACATCCTCTCCTACGTGCTTCTATGCTCTTTTTCCTCAGTCTTTTTGAGCCCTTCGACTTTAACTGGCTGCAGCCGGAGCTCCTCTTTGTCGACAGTTACCTCGGTGTTGAAAAGTGGCAGTATGCGCTTATCTTGTTTTCTTTGGCACTTTTCGTCCATTTTAAGGGAAAAAAGGGCTACCTCTATTTGCTTCTGATCCTGCCGGCCTTAAGCATTTCAAGTGTTCAGCAACACAGACTTCCCTTCAATATCTCGCTTGTGCAGACCGATCTTCCGCAGAATATAAAGTGGAACCAGTTCTATCTTCCGCAGATCATCGCTAAAAATATGAAGTCTATAGATATAGCCGCCGAGGAGGGCAGAGATCTTGTCATCCTTCCCGAAAGTGCCTATCCCCTTTTTCTCAATCGCCACGTCGATCTTGTAGAGGAACTAAAGTCCAAAAGTCATAAGATAGCCATCGTTACAGGGAGCCTTTATTATGAGAACGGACAGAACTTCAATGCCACCTATTTCTTTCAGGACGGCAAAATGCAGATCGCTAAGAAGATGATCCTTGTCCCTTTCGGCGAGTATATCCCGCTTCCTGCCTTTCTTGCAAAACCTATCAATACCGCCATCTTCGGAGGTGCCTCTGATTATCTTAGCGCCCGTGAACCAACGGACTTCAAAATAAAGAATATTGTCTTCAGAAATGCAGTCTGTTACGAGGCCACCTGCCATGAACTTTTCGAAGACAGACCAAAACTGATGATCGCTACAAGCAACAATGCCTGGTTCATGCCCTCTGTTGAACCGACGATCCAAAGGCTGCTGATGCAGTTTTACGCCAATAAAAGCAATACCATCATCTTCCATGCAGCCAACAATGCAGGCGGAGGGATCGTCTACCCGAGAGGCTATCAATAAGTCAGAAAACAGCTTTTAAACCAGAGTAAAGTACTAAAGTTTAACTTTCTCTTATCTTCAAAAAGCTATCATTGTCCCAATTTAGCACTAGGAACCGGCATGAAAATAGCAAACAACGTAACTGAGCTTATCGGGAACACACCCCTTGTACGCCTCAACAAAGCCTCGGAAGAAACAGGATGTACCATTCTCGGAAAGTGTGAGTTTATGAATCCGACTTCTTCAGTCAAGGATAGAATAGGATTTAATATGATCAATACTGCCTTGGCGGACGGGACGATCAACCGGGATACCACGGTCATCGAGCCTACAAGCGGAAATACCGGGATCGCCCTTGCCTCTGTCTGTGCAGCACTTAATCTTAAACTTATTCTGACAATGCCGGAATCTATGAGTATGGAACGCAGAAACCTTTTACAGGCATTGGGAGCCGAACTTGTGCTCACGCCTGCTTCGCTAGGGATGAAAGGAGCGATCGACAAGGCTGACGAACTGAATAAGAAGATCTTTAATTCTCATGTACTTCAACAGTTCGAGAACCCGGCAAACCCTGATATCCATCGCCGTACTACAGCCATTGAGATCCTCAACGATACGGATAAAAAGATAGACGTCTTTGTCGCAGCAGTCGGGACCGGCGGCTCTATCACCGGCGTCAGCGAGGTATTGAAGCAAGAACTTCCGGAAATACAGATATTTGCCGTCGAGCCAAGCGATTCACCTGTCCTTTCAGGAGGCAAGCCCGGACCGCACAAGATCCAGGGAATCGGTGCCGGTTTTATTCCCAAAAACCTTAACACACATATCTATGGAGAAGTGATCCAGGTCACCAATGAAGACGCAATGTCCACTGCCAAAGCGCTGGCCAGAGAAGAAGGCCTGCTTGTCGGTATATCAGCCGGTGCCAATGTCTATGCGGCGAAACAGATCGCTTCGCGTCCCGAAAACAAAGGCAAGACCATAGTCACTATTTTGTGCGACACCGGTGAACGTTATCTTTCAACCCCTCTTTTTTCAAATGATTAAGACCGCAGTTCCTGCAATGAACCTTGATGCCTGATCAGACTAAGTTTCTTGAGACCATCAGGTGTCTGGATGGTTCCGCTTTAAACCTTGAGTATCATCAAAAAAGAGTCGATACTTCTCGCTCGCATCTTGGTTTTAGCGACAGATTAGAGCTTACTGTTCTTCCTCCAGAACCTGGCCTTTATCGATGCCGAATCATCTATGCACAGACCATAGAAAAAATAGAGTACCTCCCCTACGAGCCAAAAAAGATACGCCGTTTCAAACTTCTGGATGCTGATATCTCTTATGCACTCAAATATTCCGACAGAAGCGATATCGATGCCCTCTTTGCCCAGCGCGGCGATGCTGACGAGAT
>JBFEIF010000041.1:0-18636 GCA_041553795.1 Sulfurimonadaceae bacterium | reverse complement strand
TATATCACTTTTCTTGTTTTTTCACCGCCCTCTTTTCGCATCTTGTCGTACCGTCTTTGATGCTCAAGCTTCTCATTATACGAAACAGGTGTCCTTAAAGATTTATACTCTACAAGCTTTCCGTCTTTATAGACACCTGAGACCAAGGCCTTCACCCAGTAAAAGCCTTTATCTTTACGAAGGTTCTTGACGATACCCGACCACTGTTGTTTTGATTGGACGGTGCTCCACAACTCCTTGAACACAGCTCTTGGCATATCAGGATGCCTGACGATATTATGCGGCTTGCCTATCAGTTCATCGGCACTGTATCCGCTGATCTGTGCAAAAGTTTCATTCACATAAGTGATGATCCCATCAAGATCTGTTCTGGATATGATCAGTTCATCTTCGGGAACAGTCGTCTCGATTAAAAACTCGGATTGTGTAAACTCCATATTTCGCCTTTATTTGATTTGATAAAGATTGATGGTCCTGTCATCGCTTGAGACCAGAAATCTGTTCTCGTCCAAGAAAAGAATGTTGTTCAGACTCATCTTGTTTCCGCCGAAAAGACCAATCATCTTTTTGCTCATCCTGTCAAACACAGTAACATTGTTGTTCTCATCACTGGCAAAACCGACTCTTTTTCCGCTGGGGGAAAGTCCCACACTGTAAATCAAAAAAGACGAGCTTTTGTAATAAGCTGATCCGGAGACGGTATCATAGACCACGACCCGCCTATCCTGCCCTGCTGTAGCGATGATGCCGTTCTTATAATCAGCCTGAAAGACATTGTCCAGGTTCTGGCCGCTAAGCGTCTTGATGTAGGAGCCGTCATTGGTATGATAGATCTTCAGATCACCGCTCTCGTCTGCGACTACGACTTCTGTCTTCTCCTCGTTAAGCCTGAAGTCAAAAAACTTAGACTGCGACACTGATACTATCCAGTTTTGCTTCCTTTCTTCGATATCATAGGAGATGATCTGATTTCCCAGCAGTGCAATCAAAAGCGTCTTCTAGTTCAAATATCTAGCTTTGGCTATGTAGAGTTGGTCCTCTTCTGATATCAAGGGTATAAGCGCCATATCTTGATAAACATGTATCCGTCTAAACCCTTTTGACCCTTGTGACACAAGGAGAATGCTGTTTCCCAATGCATCAACAGAATAGACCTTTGAGTCTATGGTATCGCCCATAAAGTCTTTGATCTGTGTAACTGTGATCTTCTTGATCAACTCTGCTGTTTTCAGATCAAAGATATCCATACTGCCGGCATCCGTCGCACTATACAAGCGTCCACCCTCAACGACCATATCCACAACGGCTCCGCTGGATAGGTACTTCATCTTTGGACTCTGGATCTGCGTGCCAAAAAGTGCTGTAAACAGAACTGCCCATATTAAAAGTATTTTCATGCGACAGACTCTATCTCTATCGCCGATGCCGGACATCTGCTGATACAAAAACCGCAAGCCGTGCATTTGGTCTCATCGATGACAGGTTTGAAAAGCCCCTGAAATACAATGGCATCTTCCAGGCATGGGTCCTTGCAGGCAAAACACATCACGGTATTCCATGACAGACAGACGGTATTCCATGACAGACAGCTTGATACGGAGATGCTGACTACTGCGCTAATATCACTTTTACCCGCTAAGGTCAATACACCAAAATCACATGCATTCGCGCAAGCATCACAAAAGGTACAGCCGCTCTTCTCAAAACTCAGATAAGGTGTTTTATCTTCGGCCATCACTATTATCTCTTCTTCACAAACAGCAGCACACCGTGCATCACACTCTTGGCACGGTTTATGAAAAAGAGACCTGTCTTGATTGTATGGCGGTCTGATCATTCTCGTCTCTTTGCCTGCCTTGGACGCATTGCTTCCAAAGGCAGAACGAAAGGAGCTCAGAAGCTCTCTTTTTTGCACTAGTGGCCGCCTTCCAAGTGACCTGCAGGCGAGTTGTCATTGGCAAGGTCTTTGTCCGTTACACGGGATTCTTCCCCAACCGTATCCAGGTCGTCAAGTATGACTTCATCCCAAGACGATTTAAACTCGCCTCCTTTTTTCGTGTAATTTGCTTCAAACAGGTTCTCTACGCTCGGATTTCCCTGAGACTGAGGGGCATGGCACTGCGAGCAGTTGAAGCGGGCCTGAGAAAGATGTGTCAGCCTTTTGACATCTGTCTCGTTCTTTGTATTGTCAATGGATTTTTTAAACTTCACTCCATCACAGATATGACGCGGTCTCATGTCCAGGAAATGAGAGGGAGGGATCGGAGTCGCACCCATAGCCGGAGCGATATCAGGAGCATGACAGCCGACACAGGCATTATTTGTCCTTGTGATCGGCAAAAAGTCTTTGACATCATGCGGGATCATAGGCGGTGCATCCTGATAGGCACGTTTTATCTTTGTACTGGTTCCGGGCTGAGCGCCTCTGTATTCTGTTTTTTCAGCGGTTGTGTCATCTTCTTGATAGATATCAGTCTTTCTCAGTCCCAAAGACTCTTCCGAAATACTCGCTACCGGTTTGACTTCTGTCGCTACCTGTTCAGGGCTAGACGTTCCGCCGCATCCTACAAAAAGCAGTGCTGCTGTTGCCAAACCCATTGTTATTTTATTGATTATTGTCATCTCTAACTCCTGTTTTATGATTTAAAAGTTTTCTGATTGAGAACTCCATAGCATCATCATCGCATACTTCGATGCACCGTGCACAGTTTGTACACTCTCCCGATAATACCGGAGCACTCTGTTTACCCACCATATGCAATACCTGATGCTCTGGACATACAGCCTTGCACTTCATACATAAAGTACATTTTTCTTCATCATGATGTACTTTTATGAGACTAAACCTGCCTATAAGCGAATAAAACCCGCCTAATGGGCAAATATGCCCGCACCATCCGTCTTTCAACACGAAAAGATCAAAAAGAAAGATCACCAATATCGCCGCCCAGCCAAAACCCAGACCAAACACTATTCCTCTATGTACCATAGAGATCGGCGATATAAACTCAAACGCTGTCACACCCATTATCGCTGAAATGATCAGACTCAATACAAGCATCCAATATCGTATTACTCGTGACGCAGGCTGCTTTACACCCTGTATTCGGTTGAACTCGAACTTTTCTCTTAGATAATTCGCGGTGTCTGTGATCATGTTTACAGGACAGACCCAAGAACAAAACGCTCTTCCGCCTATCAGCATATAAAATACCGTCACTACGGCAACACCGATCAAAAGATCAGCAGCCAGGGCTGCACCCGCTGCCAACATCTGCAATGCCGCATAAGGATCACTCATAGGAAGAACATCCAAAAAGACCGACGAACTCAAGTTACCGCGGAGTATTCCCCAGCCCCAGGCATTGCCTCCAAAATAAAGAAGTAAAAGGCCAAGCTGTGTCACACGTCTTAATATCAGGTATCGGTAGTTGTTCCATAATGTCGCCATTAATATAAATCCTCCAATCCCTCATTCAAAGAGTCCACTGCCGGTTTTTTACTCAGCTCTGTCTTTGTCGTCTTTGCTTCGGCATCTTTCACACGTTTATCGTCTTCTTTGTCCCAGCCTTTGATATAGTGATCGCCCGCTCTACCCATGGCCACTTCTTTTGGAAGGACAAAGATAGAGGCTTTTTCTGTTACACAGGCCTGCTCGCACATTCCGCATCCCGTGCATGCATTTGCATGGACAACCGGCTTGAGAAATGCATGTTTGCCCGTACGTTCGTTTTTAGAATACTCAATAGTTATCGCCGATCCTAAGATAGGACAGGCTCTGTAACACGCATCACACTGGATCCCCCAAAAGGCGATACAGCTGTGGGCATCAATAACGGCGAGACCCATCTCGGCTCTGTTTATATCAAGTTTACCCTCATGCATGACGCTATTCTTATCTAAAGCGCCCGTAGGACAGACCGGTATACAGGGAATATCCGTACACATGTAACAAGGCACTTCTCTGGGTATAAAATAGGGTGTCCCAATAGGCTTGTGATCACCCGGTTTTGCCAGAAGCAGTGTATCAAAGGGACAGGCTTCGACACAAAGCCCGCACTTGATACAGGTGCTGAGAAAATCTGTCTCGTTCAATGCACCCGGAGGACGAAGCATTAGCGTTGATGTTGTCACTTCATCGACATAGGCGCTCCAAACAAAACCACCCAGTGTTGCCAATCCAACACCACGTGCCATGTTCAAAATAAACTTCCGTCTATCTGTCAATGGTTCTTTCTTTTCTCTGTTTGCGTTCACTGTCCCTATTCCTCTGCTCTTTATGCCTGATAGATCTTGACCGCACATTTTTTAAAGTCTGTCTGCTTCGACATCGGACATGTCGCATCCAGACAGACTTTATTGATAAAGACCTTCTCATCAAACCATGGTACAAAGACAAGTCCCCGCGCAGGTCTGTTTCTTCCTCGCGTCTCGACGCGGGCTTTTACTTTTCCGCGGCGGGATTCGACCCAGCACAGACCGCCTTGTTTAAGTCCTTTCTCTTTTGCATCTTGCGGATGCATATAACACAATGCCTCCGGTACCGCTCGATAAAGCTCAGGGACCCGCATCGTCATCGTGCCCGAGTGCCAGTGTTCAAGAACACGTCCTGTAGATAACCACGTATCATATGTTTCATCCGGCATCTCAGGAGCATCCATATACGGACGGGCAAATATCTTAGCCTTGTTAGTCAATGGTATTTTCGCACTCTCTTTATCCGCTCCAGTAAGCGTTCCAGACTGCAATTCCTTCGCAATAGTCCCATAGAACGCGAATGGGTTTCCGCTTTCCATCGTTGCCTTTGCCGCATACGGATCATACTTGGCATTAAAACGCCACTGCGTCTCTTTACCGTCTACAACCGGCCATTTTAGGCCGCGGACTTTATGATAGACATCAAACGGTGCAAGATCATGGCCGTGTCCGCGTCCAAAGGCCGCATACTCTTCAAAAAGATACTTGGCGATATGAAAACCGTAACCTTTAAACACTTTTCCGTCAGAACCGATCACATTGCGTCCGTCGCCGGAGCCGTCAGTATTATCATACCCTGCCTGAATAGGATCATTCATGTCTATCTTGTACGACTTGGCATCTGAATTGGCGTAAAGGATCTCGAACATCGTCGTATCGCCTTTGTATCCCATATCTCTGGCTTCTGCACGGACATCGGGAAGTGCCTCTTTACGTGAACCGGAAGGTTCATAAGCACCCCAAAGATCATCGACCGTAAAACGCTTAGAGAACTCTACCCATTGCCAGGTATCACTCATCGCATCACCGACAGGAATGACCTGCTGTCTCCAGTGCTGAGTACGGCGCTCTGCATTTCCGTATGCTCCCCATTTTTCATATATCATCGCCGATGGAAGGATAAGATCCGAGACCTTTGCCGAGATACCCGGATAGCCGTCAGAAGTAACAATAAAATTGTCCATCTCACGTGCTGCTTTGATCCAGTGGGTCGCTGATGCAGAATCTTGATAAGGATTGCACACGTTTACCCAAGCAAACTTCACCAGACCGTCTTCTATATCTCTATGTATCTGCATAATATGCTGAGTACCGACCGGATTTATCGTTCCCTTAGGGACCTTCCATTTGGCCTCGGTGATCGCTCTGTGTTTAGGGTTTTTCACCATCATATCGGCAGGAAGTCTATGCGTGAACGTACCTACTTCACGTGCAGTACCGCAAGCAGATGGCTGGCCTGTCAAGGAAAATGCACCGGAACCAGGTCTGGCTTGTTTGTCCAAAAGAAAGTGGACATTGTAAGCCAATGTGTTATCCCAGGTACCGCGTGTATGCTGGTTCATACCCATCGTCCAGAATGAGACGACTTTACGTCCTTTTTCTATGTATAGGTTTGCAAGTGTCAACAATTTCTTTTTAAATGCTTTTAGATCCTCATCCGGATCGCCTTTGCACAATTTCGCTGTATAGTCCAAGGTGTACGGTTCTAATGATTTTTTATACTCATCGAACGAGATCTCCCAGTGAGCCAAAGTCCCACCGGCATTCGTCATAGTATCGCCTTCTTTATAACCAAAGGGCTCCAAAGCAGGTCCTTCATCTGCAGAGACAACTTTACTCATCTCTTTTGAGAGTGTCTCCATCTCAAGTTCGCTGTATTTACCATTTTTGACCGACTTATCAGAAGACTTTCTCATACCATAACCGAGGTTTACCGGACCTGCTGCAAAGATGATATGCTTGCGGATAAACTCCCATTCGATTGAGTCAGGGTTGTTATATACGATCTCGCGTGCGATAAAGTTCCATAATGCCGTATCCGTATTTGGTGTGAAGATTATCTCGATATCTGCCAGATCCGAAGTCCTATGCGTATAGGTCTGGATCGAGATGACCTTCACACGGTCAGGTTCGGACAGTTTTCTGTCTGTAACACGTGACCATAAGATAGGGTGCATCTCAGCCATATTTGAACCCCACGAGACAATAGTGTCTGTCAGCTCGATATCATCATAACAGCCTGAAGGTTCATCAATACCGAAGGTCTGGTAGAAACCGACAACCGCAGATGCCATACAGTGACGGGCATTTGGATCAAAAGCATTGGAACGGAAACCCGCTTTCATCATCTTCTGTGCAGCATAACCTTCCATGACTGTATATTGGCCTGACGCGAATACCGCTACAGATTCGGGTCCGCCATGCTTAAGCGCTTTCTTGGCATGGATCTCCATCTCGTCAAAGGCTCTTTTCCATGACACCGGTGCAAACTTTCCATGTTTATCAAACTTACCGTCTTTGTCCACACGCAAAAGAGGCTGCTTCAGCCTGTCTGCTCCGTACATGATCTTCGCATTGAAATATCCCTTGATACAGTTAAGTCCACGATTTACAGGTGCTGCCGGGTCTCCCTTGACTGCGACGATCTTTCTATCGACACCCTCGCCTTTGGTCGCCATCATGATCCCGCAGCCTGTACCGCAAAAGCGGCAGGCCGCTTTGTCCCAGCGCCATTCACCTTCTGCTGTATCTTGTTTTGCCTGCAAATCTATAGGGACTGCCATTCCAATAGCACTGGCTGCTGAAGCAGCTGCAGCACTCTTTAAAAATTCTCTTCTATCCAGTGACATACTAACCTCCTAGAGTCTTTTCAGATCATGACTCCTCTAAACCAATCTTTTTAGTCCTTGCTTTAGAGGAGTCATCTCAATATTAGTTTAAAACTACTATGATTATATAGTCAATAAGAAGAAAGGTCTTTGACTTAAGTCAAAAAAATTTAAAAATCTAAAGTTTAAAACTTATAAATATTTAAGAATGTATGACAAATCTGTGGGCTTATGGGGGATCTTTGCTTCTTAAGTCTTAAGACTTAAGACTTAAAAAGAGGGATTTGCTGCATCTTGCAGTTTTTCTTTGAGCTTCTTTAAAAGGATCGATGTCTTATAAAGTTCTTCGTTGGCTTCGATGACAATATCCTCACTCTTATCAAGGTGTTTCTGAGCCTGAGGATTTTCTTTTGCAATCTGAAGGTTCAAGGCAGCTTTCTCACTTTGCCGCACGGCCTCAGCTGCAGAGTCTATTGCGCTTTCAACATCTTCCAAGAAATATTGTATATGGGCACAGGCAAGCTCAAGTTCGCTTCCATGTTTATCTGCTTCGCGTCGGCCGCTTATATTGCTCGAATGTTTGACGAACTTGTTCAGCTGAGTCTGTATGCTTAAAGCGATGAAACCCATATATATGATGACAAAGAGTGTAAATAGTCCCAGTACCAACTGGATATTGTTGATAAAATCTCGTTTATCCGTCGCATATGCTTCATAGGCCTGTACAGTCTTATCGACAAGTTCGACAGTCTTGTTCCCGTGAGTGTATATCTTTTCGAGTACAACGTAGGCATTATTCTCAAGATATAGAAATGTCAGTCTGTCAAAAGCATTCCAGCTTTTTTCGACTTCGTTAAGTGCTACTGAGATCTGATCGTTTTTTTCAAAAGACAGGTCTCCCATCCTGAGACGTTGAAAATTTCTTTTAAACTCGCCGTGTCCCTTTAAAAACTCTTCTTCCGCCTCTTTCTTGTTATGATCGAATCGGTGCAGTTCGCCTATCATCTTCTGCATCAGCATTCTTTGTTTTCCGGCAACATTGATTATCTGCGCATCTGTTTTCTCATCTTGTATCAGATAATAAGTGACCAGAATATTGAAGATCATTGTCATAGATAAGACAACTGTGATAAGTTTTACTTTGGTTCGAATAGATATCATGAAACCATCCTAAGTATGAAAGAGTCCAAACAACTCTTTATCATTGCAAATATGTATCTTATGGTCAATCTCTTCTATAATCTCCTTACGCAGCATCTTTGCCAAAATACGCGATAGAGTCGCTGGCTGTATATTGAGCCGATAAGCGATCTCTTGTTTTTTCAAACTGTTGAAAAGTTCAGTTTGATTATAGAGCATATTGGCCACTTTGGCCGTTCCGTCATAGACCATACCCATATTAATAGTGCAGTCCATTTTCTGTTTTTGTAACGAAAGGGCGTTCACCAGATTTTGCAGTAAACAGTTTTCAGACTTTACAAGCTGTTTGAAAGATGTCATATCAAAAGAGATCACCTTGCTTCCAGATAGAAACTCGATGTTTGAGAAGCAGGCAATAGTGTTGTCATCAAGACTGCCGATATTTGTAAGCAGAGAGTTTTCACTCAATGTGTACAAGAAGACCTCATTGTCATAGCGGTCCACCTTATAAAATTTAGCTTCACCTTCTAAAAGAAAGAAAACACGTTCAAGATCATCCTCTTCATAAGTCATGATCTCAGAAGCATTGTATTCTCTTACACGTGCTGTAGAGCAGAGCACATCAAGTTTGGTCTTGTCAAGCCCATCAAAAAAGTGGAGTTGTTGTATAGATTTAAGCATAAAACATTATATACAAACTTAGCTCAAATAGGTAATATGTTTCCCGATTTGAATCAGGTCATCATTTCAGATATGTGGAGAATAATTGGTTTTTTAGTTGGAAGGGATTAAAGATATAAAGCCCAGAGGCTTTATAGAAGGAAGACTAGCGACGGATCTCTTTGATACGTGCTTTCTTACCTGTAAGGTCACGAAGATAGTATAGTTTTGCACGACGGACACGACCGCGGCGAACTACAATGATCTCATTGATACTGTCTGAGTAGACAGGAAAGATACGCTCGATACCGATGCTGTTAGCACCGATCTTACGTACTGTGATTGTTTTACCAGTACCTGTACCGCTAATACCGATACAAATACCTTCATAATTTTGAACACGTGTCTTCTCGCCTTCTTTAATTGTTACAGCAAGACGTAGCGTGTCACCAGCGCGAAATTCTGGAACCTTTTTCTCAGAGATTTGCGCGTTTTCGAAACTTTCGATGTACTTATTTCTCATATTTTTTCCTTCGTTGATGCTTTTTTAGCTGATCAGGTCGAAAATATTTCGTCTTGCACTCAGACAAGAGGATTTTTAGTGCTGAAATTTTAGCACGATTACCCTTCATGTATTCTGATGGTGCATCCATATTTTCATAGGTTGGCGGTCGAGCAAAGGCAGGTGCTTCCAAAAGAAAGCCTTCAAAGCTCTCTTCATCCAGGGACTCTTGATTTCCAAGTATCCCTTCCACATTCCTGCTGATTGCATCTGCCATCACCAATGATGGCAGTTCTCCACCGGTCAATATATAATCGCCGATAGAAAACACTTCATCGGCAAACGTTTCGATGACACGTTCATCGATTCCCTCATAGCGCCCGCTTACAAAGGCGATATGCTTTTTCTTTGCCAGACGCTTGGCATCGTTTTGGTTAAACGGCTTGCCTACGGGTGTCGCAAAGATGATATGCACATCATCTGTTTGCAGTTCTTTGAGGGTATCAAACAAAGGCTGGGGCGTCATTACCATTCCGGCACCACCGCCAACAGCCGTATCATCTACCTTTTTCCACTTATCCGTACTTCTGTCTCTGGGATTGACATAGCCGATCTCCAAAAGACCTTTCTCTATCGCACGCGATAAGATAGAATCATTAAAGTAACCCGATATCAGATCGGGAAACAGTGTCACAAAACTAAATCGCATGATTTAGTTTCTTTAGCAAACTAAACTTCATCAGCTCGCTTCGAGGATATCAAATCCTCCCTGCACTTTGATGGTCTTAGCTTTCGTATCCACTTCTAAGACGAAGTTGTCAAGATACGGTATTAAAAATGAGTTTGGCATCTTCTTTGAGACCAGATCTGCATCTGTTTCAAGTTTAAGATAATCCGTTGCGCCCAAACGCTCTACTTCAGCCACCTTGCCCAAAAGCAAACTGCCTTCATAAACGTTCGCACCCACTATGTCAAACCAAAAGTATTGGCCTTCTTCAAGCTCAATCTCCTGACGCGTCTTCTCTTCCGTCGTAAAAAGGTCCAGATTGGTCAACTTTTTAGCATCTTCAGCAGAATTATAACCCTTGAACTTGACCAGATCACGTTCAGGATTATACGTCACGATCTCAAGTTCGCCGCGTTTTGTATCAAAACTTGCACCCGGCTTGAACTGTTCGGGAAAATCCGTTTTAAGATGAAGCTTCATCTCTCCGGTAAGCCCTACAGCCTTGCCAAGTTTGGCGACTTGAAATCGCGTAGTCTTTTCAGTTTTCAACTTCTAAGCCTACGACTTTGGTTCGACATTGATTCGGTAGCTCAGGCCGTCTTTTGCCTTACAACCTGAAATGACTGTTTTGATCGCACCGATCATCTTGCCTTCTTTACCGATAAGTTTACCTACATCGGCCTGATTGGCATAGACAGTGATCTCTGCGAAGTCACCACTCTGCTTGACATCGATCTGGATGTCTTCAGGGTGAGAAACAATCATTCTCGCATAGTCTGCTACAAACTCAGCAACCATTATTATTTACCAGCTAGTTTTTTAACACGGTCGCTCATCTGAGCACCAGTGCTGATCCAATGGTTTAAACGTTCTTCATCAATAACGATTGTTGAAGGTGTAGTCATTGGGTTGTAATGACCGATCTTTTCAATCCAACCACCATCACGAGGCTTACGAGAATCCGTAACTACTACACGATAGAAAGGTTGTTTTTTACGACCCATACGAGTTAAACGAATAACTGTCATATTTGTTCCTAATATTAAATTTTACCCATTGCTGGTTACATCTATAGTCACAATTAAAAAGTAAGGGGGAAAGGGTCGTGCCAAAACACTGAAGACAAAGCAAGCTGCTTTATAAAACACTTTCCTCTTACCGTCTTAATGCAGACGTATACACGTAACCGGCACAAAAGGTTAAAATGATCATCTCTAAAGATCTTCATTTTAAACTTCGTAACCGGTCACTTTCATCTTCTTATCATAGAGGTATTCTTTAAGAAAATGTCTTTCGAAATGGAAGTATAGCAGAATTTGTCTAAAAAAGAAAGGCTGTCTCCTTTTTAGACTGACTTTAGCGAGGCAGTCCACCCATCTTGCCGCCCTGCATCTGTGACAGCATGTTCTGCATATCCTGCATCCCTTTTTTACCCGAGAACTTCTTTGCCATCTTTGAAGCATTTTTAAATTGCTTCAAAACACGGTTGACATCCATCGCGTCCATACCGCAGCCGCTGGCAATACGCTGCTTGCGGGAGTTGCTTAGAAGGTCTGGGTTCTCACGCTCTTTTTTTGTCATCGAAGAGACCATCGCTTTGATGTTTTTCAGTTCTCCAGAGTTCTCAAGATCGAAGTTTTTAAGGGCATCGCCCATAGCACCCATACCCGGGATCATCCCGATGATGGACTTCATGCTTCCCATCTTCTTCATGCTCTCCATCTGCTCTAAAAAGTCGTTAAAGTTAAACTCGCCCTTTTTGATTTTGCGGGTCATCTCTTTTGCTTTTTTCTCGTCGATCACATTGGCAGTCTTCTCTGCAAGCCCTTCGATATCCCCGTAACCCATAAGACGGTTGACGATACGATCCGGCAAGAAGACCTCAAGGTCAGGCATCTTTTCACCGTTACCGATAAAACGAAGCGGGACCTGGACCTGAGAAGCGATACCCAGTGCGACACCGCCTTTGGAATCACCGTCATATTTAGAGAGGATGACCCCGTCGATACCGATCTGCTCATTAAAGCTTGACGCAGTACGGACAGAATCCTGACCCGTCAATGAATCTGCGACATAAAAGATCTCATCCGGTTTAACCGCGTCTTTTACAGCCTTCAGTTCGCCCATCAACTCTTCATCTATCGCCAAGCGTCCCGCGGTATCTATCAGAAGGACATCATACAGACCTGCTTCTGCTTTTTTCATCGCAGCCTGAGCGATCTTTACCGGATCTTTTTCATTCTCATCCGCATAGACATCAACATCAACCGAAGCACCGACCTGCTTCAGCTGCTCGACGGCTGCCATACGCTGGAGATCGGCCGCGGCGATCAGGACTTTTTTCTGTTTGCTCTTGAGATAATAGGCAAGTTTACCCGTGGTCGTCGTCTTACCCGAACCTTGAAGACCCATCATCAAGATAACGGTCGGCGGCTTGGATGCAAATACAAAGCCCTGGTGTCCCGGGACCAAAAGAAGCTGGTGGAGACGTGTCTGCATTGAGTTAAGGAACTGGTCTTTGCCTATACCGGCCACCTTGACATCAGCCTCTACATCATCCAAAAGCTGTTTGACGACCTTGTGATTGACATCTGCTTTTAAAAGGTTTTTCTTTAACTCAGCCAGCGCTTTTTTAAGGGCTTTCTCATCATCATGAAAGCGGATCTTCTTGATCGCTGATGTAAATGAACTGGTAAGGGTATCGAACATGTTTTCTTCCTATTTCTGCATACTGTTTTAATTGGGGATTATAGTCAAATCTTACTTTGGACTACTTTATAGCCATCTGCTCAAAGCGGGTCTATTCCCCGCCGCCGATATGTCTGTACTCTTTAGGTTCAGGGGAGACAAACTCTTTGCCTAGCAGAATCATCTTGTGGGCATGAAGCATCATACGTCGGGCACGACGTCCACCATACAACTCATCGCCGATTATCGGCAGATTCTCGCTTCGAAGGTGCACACGGATCTGATGCGTACGCCCCTGATGGATGACCAGCTTGACCTTTGACTTGTGGTTGACCACCATCAAAGGAAAGACTTCCGTACGTGCCGGTTTTCCTTTGGATGCAGAGATCTTTGACTTGGCCTTGTTGTTTTGCTTCTCAGTCAAGATCGGCTTGTCGATCTCAAACTCCTCGATGACGTCACCGTCGACCCAGGCGATATACTCTTTGTAGACACGGTCGTGCTTGAACTCTTCGATCGCCTTTAAACGGAAGTCTTCATCCTTGCACAAGACAAGCACACCCGAAGTCTCTCGGTCAAGTCTGTGAAGAAGTCTAGCCCCTTTAAACTGCTGTTCGATCTCCTCAGAACTTAAGAAAGCCGGTTTGTCTACGACGATCATCTCTTTGTTCTCGTAGATCACCTTGACCTTCTCCACTGTCTCGATGCGGAACTTTGTCTTGACGGACATATTGCCTCGGGCAATGACTACTTTTCTGTTACTCACATAGACAAGACCCTTGTCAATAAGCTCCTTGGCCTTTGAGTTGGAGATGCCCTCTTGTTCTGCTAAAAGCTTGTATGCTTTGTCTTCTTTTACTTCTGCCATTTGTATTTGTCCTTCAGATTAAATTCTGTTTCGTTAATTTTCTTATGCATGGTCATGTTCCATGATCAGCTTATATATCTCATGCAGGTCGACCTTCTCATCCACTGACGACGCGGGCATGTCCAAGGCTTTGGCAAAGGCTTCCGCCAACTCTTCGGGTTCGACAAACTGTACATGTTTAACATACTTGAACAGTTCGGTCTGATTGAACACATTCTTGCCTGATATTATCTTGCATCCGAAAGCGACCGGTTCAAGAGGATTATGTCCTCCTATAGGCGCAAACCCCCCGCCTAATACAGCGATATCGCTTAGGGCATACATATTGTTAAGCTCACCCATCTTATCGATCAGGATAAGATCCGATTCAAGCGATTGTGAGTCAGAGAAACGTGAAAAACTCAAGCTCTCTTCTTTGGCATGAAAGTCCATCATCTGTGAGACCGCTGTAAAGCGTTCCGGATGGCGGGGGACGATTATCAGATGAAGCGGTTCATCATGTACTTTTTTAAAGGCCAGAAATGCATCCATAATGATCTTCTCTTCACCCGGATGCGTACTGCCTGCGACGATCGTCAGACCTTTTGGCTTAGGATAAAAATATGTCGCTTCTATCTTCTGCGCCAGCTTGATATTACCGATGACTTTGACATGCCCTGCCCCTAAGGATTCGAACCTTTGCTTATCCGTCTCACTCTGTACATAGACCATGTCGACATATCTTAGCAGACGGCTGTAGAACCATCTCATCTTGAGATACTTTGGATATGAACGGTCTGAAATACGCGCATTTAGCAGAATTGTCTTCGTTCCCTTTGCAGCTGCAACAGCAAAGAGCATATACCAAAGCTCTGCTTCCAGGACGATCAGCAAACGTTGTCTTCTCTGCCAAAACGGCAAGAAGAGTTCATACGGGAGATATCTCACCTGGGCATCTTTGTATGAAGAGGCAGCTGCAAAGCCCGTATGGGTGATAACCGAGATGTTGACCTGCGCCTTGCTTATCTTCTCGATCAAAGGTGAAAGTGCTTTGGCTTCTCCCAGACTGCAGGCATGGAACCATATTCCGTCTTTTTTGAAAGGGCTTGTCTTCTGCAAAAAGAAACGTGCCGGCAATGAGTGTTTATATTTCGACTTGAATGAAAAGTAGAGAATAATCGGTAACGCTAAGATGTAAAGTAAGATGCTTACAAAATAGTAGATAGTGAAGAAAGTGTGTCTCAAGGGACGGCCCTCGCTAAGTCAATGCACCATCCAAAGGATGATGTTAGTGTGTTACGCTGTTTGTGCGTCTGCGTTTTCGATATAAAGTATACGTCCGCAATGAGGGCAAGTCGTGATCTCTTCGCCTCTGATGACATCAGAATAAGTCTTGTCGTTGATTGTTAAGAAACAACCGTAACATGCCTGATTCTTAACTTCGACTGCGGTTGTGTTTTTTGCCCAGCGACGGATCTTTTGATAAAACGAAAGACCTTTTTGGTTCATCGTCGAAATAAGCTTGTCTTTTCTTACAAATACTTTTTGACGTTCCGCATTGATCTCTTCAAGAACCTTATCTACTTCAGCTTTGACAGCAGCAGTCTTCTCTTCGGCTGCTGCGACCATCTCTTTTTGAGATGCAATCAAATCCTGTTTTGTCTCGATCACTTTTTCAAGACGGGCGATCTCTTCATTAGCGAAGTTTACCTGCTCTTTTGCGATCTCTTCTTCAAGCTGAAGTGATTTCATCTCACGTTCCGTCTTGATCTCAGAACTTTTTCTTGCATTTTCACTTAACTTTTCAGTCAGTTCCGCAAGGTGTAGCTCATTTTTTTGTTTTTTGATCTGCTCATGTGCAATTTCACTCTCTAAAGTAGCAATTTGAGCTGAAATGCTGTCTTTTGTAGCAAGCACAGTTTCGTATTTATGATTTGCCTCTTCGATTTTTGGTTCAAATGAATCGATTTCTTTATCGATTTTTGACAAGTCAACGAGCTGTTGTAGGTGCTTATTCATTATATTCCTTAATTAAATATAGGTAAAGGGGTTCTTTGATGATGAAATTATAACGCTTATTCCTAAATTCTGCAAATCTTTTGCCAAAACTTCTCCAAAATAGCGTTCACTTTCAAAATGTCCTATGTCTATCATGGACAATCCTATCGTTTTTGCCTCCATGGCATCATGGTATTTGATATCACCGGTCAAAAAGCAGTCGGCTTTGACACTCTTCATCAATGAAGCCCCCGAACCTGTTGTCAAAGCTACACGTTTTAGCTTCTCGTGGTTCTTGATACATTTGATATGTTCAAGACCGAACTTTTGCGCTATATTTTTGGCAAAATCGTCAAAATGAACGCCTTCGATTCCCAGATCAAGATAAGCGACGAACCCCTCTTTTTCACTGATCTCATAGCCAAGGATCTGAGTCGCGACATAGGCATTGAGATGCGTCTGATCAAAGTTCGTATGCATCGCGATGTTTGAGATGTTCTTTTGCAGCATCTTTTGCAGTAGTTTTGCCGGATATTGATTAAACTGAAGCTGTTTCAATCCCCCGAAGATGATCGGGTGATGGGTGATGACCAAAGTATCCGGTTCAAGTCTTTCCAGCAGCTCTTCGTCTATATCAATGCTTAAGACGATATGTTTGACTTCATGTTTCCAGTCACCAACCAGAAGACCTGAATTGTCCCATGATTCCTGAAGTTCAAAAGGAGAGATCGTATCCAGCAGTTTATATATTTCTTCAACACTCATCTCTCACCGCCCTACTTCTAAGATAACTTTATTCTCTGTTATTCTATAATACATCAAATTAAAACTTATCAAGATGTCTAATGAAATATATATTTTTACTTTTTCTTCTATCTCTTGTCCATTTGCAAGCCAGTACGCTTACTGTAACAGCTGTACAAAGATGTCCCTACACCTGTGAAAACAATTCCGACGAGCAGGGTTTTCTGGTCGATATTGTCAGACATATCTTTAAGCAAGAAGGCTATGATCTTGAATATACCCTCACCCCATCAAAACAGCAGGCTATCGAAGATGTACGAAATCACAAATTCGATGCCCTTATCGGTGTAGATCGTAAAGAAGCTACCGGTTTTATCTTCGCGAAATCTCCTCTGGCCTATTCTTACGATGTCATTTTGGTCCCTAAGGCTTCCAAATGGAAATACCGTTCAGAAAGCTCCCTTAACGGGCTTATCCTCGGCGCAGTAGAAGAGCGTAGCTACACCAAAGAGATTGACCAGTATATAGACCTCCACAAGGATAATCCGAAAAAAGTCCAGCTTCTTTCGGGAGAGTACGCTTTAAAACATAATCTGAACAAATTGAGATTTGACAAGATCACCGGCCTGATAGGTGATCGTTCTGAACTTCGCTATTTCTATTTTAAACAGAAAAAACCGCTTAAGTTCAAAGCCGCATACACCTATCAGAAACAGCCTATTCAAATTGCTTTTTCACCAACAAACTACAAGTCTAAAAAATACGCCAGTATATTCTATAAAGGGCTTCAAAAGCTTAAGGGGACGCCTGAGATGAAGAAGATCCTAGATGCTTACGGTCTGAGCGAGACCTATATCCAAGCACTGAAGTAACTCTCCGCTTCCTGACACTTATTTTTTTAATATAGACGCTTTTGGCGTTTACAACGGATGAAGACAGCCTTATCATGGGAGAATGGATCGTTTTTTTTGACTTCGAACATGCCCGTGCTGTTGATAAGATCGATCATCGTTGAAAAGCCGTAGTTTCGCGGATCAAAGTCTGGATGCCTGTTGGCGATCGTCTGACGTATATGTGTCAGGTAGGACCAGCCGGAATCATCCGCTGTATCCTCGACGACATTTTTCAAGATCTCCAACAGACCCTCATCTTTTACGCTGTCTTTTGCGGCAGGACGTCTTTTTACCGGCAAGGACTTTTTCTCTTTTCGCAAATTTTCGGTGTAGATGAACTTGTCACAGGCTGCCAAAAATGCCTTGGGTGTCTTTTTCTCTCCAAAACCGTAAACACTTAGGCCTGATTCACGGATACGCAGTGCTAAACGTGTAAAGTCACTGTCGGATGAGACAATACAAAAGCCGTCGAGTTTATCGGTGTAGAGAAGGTCCATCGCATCGATGATCATTGCCGAGTCCGTAGAGTTCTTTCCTACTGTATAGCCGAACTGCTGCATAGGCTGTATACCGTGTCCAAGAAGATGCGTTTTCCATCCTTTAAGACGGGTGTCAGTCCAATCACCGTAAATACGTTTTACGGATGCTATCCCATACTTGGCGATCTCTTCCATAAGGCCTTCTATGATTGATGGCTGAGAGTTGTCTGCATCGATGATGACAGCAAGACGGGCCTGTTCGTTTTTCATGACAGCTTCTCTAGTTCTTCTTTTGCCTGCTCGAATTCCGGAGAGATCTCCAGCGCTTTTTTGTACATCTCTTTGGCCTCTTCCTCTCTTTGCAGACGAAGCATCAGATTGGCATAATTAAACCATGTCACTTCATAGTTCTCATCTATTTCCAGAGCTTTTTTATAATGGTCTTCGGCTTCTTCAAACCTCTCTGAAGAGACCAGAAGCACCGCCAAAGCATTATGGGTCATATCATCATCTTCAAGCTGCAATGAAGCCTTGTAATATTTTTCTGCACCATGTTTGTCTCCTTGTTTTGCCAGGACAAAAGCCAGTTTGTTCATCCCCTCTGCAAAATCGGGAAATCTGGCGACGATCTCTTCGAGTCTTCGCTGCGCTTCTTCGATCTGCCCGTCCATATATGCCCTATCGGCCTCCTCGATAAGCATGTCCGGTGTCGGTTGCATTTCGATCTCTTCGCTCTTTTGCATGAATACGGGTTCTGTCTCATCATCCATGTTTTGTATATACATATACACCTGATAAGCGAAAAAACCTGCTGCGAGTAACATGATTATTTGAAAAAGTGTCATTCTTATCCTTGATATAAAGTTTGGTCTG
>JBFEIF010000040.1:0-18990 GCA_041553795.1 Sulfurimonadaceae bacterium | reverse complement strand
TACATTTAATATAGATTAATAAACTATAAAACGAATACATTAATATATTATATGTATATACTATACGGTTTTTCGTGTTAATATTTTATTGTTGCAGGAAAGATCCAAGAAATTAAGAAAAAAACAATGGGATTGAATACTTTTGATTGGCTTGTAGCAGGAAACGGAACTGGGTACTGGTGGAGCGTTTTTCTGAGAGAGGAAGAAAGTCCTTAGACGTCGATAAAAACGTCTACAGGCTCGAGGATTATCTTGTCTCCGCTTTGATGGATATAGAAAGGTTCAAAGGTTTTATTGACTTTTGTACGGTAAATCAAGGAGGTCTGCTTCTCCGGTAATGAGAACTCGATCGTGTTCAATCCGTCAATAGGTGCCATAATAGTTATGACAGCATCGTAATGCGAAAGTTTTATCTCTTTGATCTCATTTTCTTTTTTAATGACTTCTTCTTTGAGTTCGGCTACTTTATTGGGTGAATGCTTTTTTGCATCTTCATATTTCCATAGGATCTCTTCTAACTCTTCATTGAGGAACTGCAGTCTGCTTTGCAAAATAGGCAGTTTTCTATAATCGATGATAAAATGGTTGTCTTCCCCGAGGATGCGTTCTATGGTAATACTCTTTGAGGCAAAGACCTTCAGGTTGTGTTTTAATGACTTTATAGTCACATGCTCGGCACAGACCTGCCCGCCGAGTGCCGTATTGATCTTTACATGTGTGGCATAGACTGTTCCTCCCTCTAGGGAGTTTATCTCTGCTTTATGACAGCGTAAGGTGCCCTTATGCCTGTTTATCTTGGCTGATCTTGCAGTGACAAAGGCAGTGTTGTGCGTAGCCCCGTCTATAAGTACGTCTTTGGCTTCAATACTGGATTTTGCACCCATATGTCCGGTTATGTGGATGGATTCGGAGATAAGTTCCACCCCTTCACCCACACCGTCTCTGGTTACATCGGTCTGCGAGATGACGACAGAGACCTGGTTTTCCTCTTTCTTTGTAAGCTTGCCTTCGACCCGGTTGATGTTCTCGACGACGATCTTGTTTGATATACTGAGTGTATTGTTAAGGATACTGACAAAACCTCTTCTCTTGGAGTAATAACGTATCTCGCTTTTGTTTTCCTGGACACTGATAGTGTCTGTATCGATCTGATACTCTATCTTTGCCAGATTATTGCTGTTCCCATGGGCGATCCTTTTGCCCCATAGCATTAAGTCCGGCCTCCCCGTAAATAGGTTTGACATAGGTGATGATAAGCTCAGAGTCTTCCACTTCGGAAACTTTCTGGTTTTTTACCTTATCCCTGTAATGGTTGATGACCTTGCTGGGCTGGGAGACCTGAGGGGAGATGCCTTCAAAGAGAAGTATGGACTCCTCTTTATTGAACCCGTCCTTGTATATCTTCTGAACAAAGGCTTTAAGATCGTTTACCATACAGGATGAAAAAAGATTGACGAGTATCTTGTTGGATGCTTTGATCTTGTTCAGTTCGTTATAAAGTTTTTTGAGCATCTCCTGCTCTTTGTACTTGTTCAGAGGAAGGGTGGATTCCGTAGAGAGTACCAATATAGGATGGGTTGAAAACTCCCCCATCTCCAGCCGGTAGACAAGTTCTATGTCCTGAGGCTTTTTCGGATGGATATGGATCTTGTATATCTGAATAAAACGGGCATGGTCCTTGATGATCTTTGGACTGGATGTGTATTCTTTTTTATAATCATCATGAAACTTGACAAAGCTGTCAAGGTGGCAGGTCTTGAAGTAGGTCTGCAGGCCCAGAAGGTCGAAGTCAAGAGAAGTGACCGGACACTGATGTCTCTGTGCATACTCGTTGAGTGAAAGTGAAATATTCTTGGAGTGGATGATGTTGTCTGACGTCGCCATTAAAGACCTAATACAGTTTTAAGAGGTCGCTATAATCATAGCGGTCAAAGTCAAGATAGAACAATCCGTTCTTTAGCACGATACGGCTGTCTTTACCAAAAGCTTCTGCAAACTTTCGCTTGATACTTTTACGTTCGGCAGACTTCAGACCCAGTGAACGCAGGTATTGTTTTAGCTCAATAGGCTCTTCTCTCTTCATAGATTCGATATTGGCTTCGATAGTCATTTCATCTGCATCATGTGAACTGAGGGCATGGGGTGTCTCTCGTGAGGCCTGCTCATAGCTCAGTTTGGTATTGATCAGTTCCAGGATCGTCTTGAGCTGGACGTCTTTATCATTATAGACTTTTTCAATGCGTTGGCGTTCTTCTTTGAGAAGCTGCTCTTTTTCATCTATAAGACGGTCGACTTTCGTCTCAAGCTCCTTTATCTTCATCTTGAGATAATGGTTCTCTTTTTGGTAAAGACCGATGACCGTAGCCACAGTCGTCCTTTTTTGGGGAGCAGGATGTGTCGTTTCATGGGTATGAGGGACCTGGTGTTTGGGAACGACGATATAGGTCTGGTCATCTTCGATTATATAGTTTAAACGGTTTCTTCGCAGGCGTGAATGGACCATCTCGGTTGAAATACTATAGGCTTTGGCATATTCTTCGATGGTAAAACGCATACTAGTCCTTGTGTAATAAGAGAGAATTGAATTTGATATTGGGAGGATTGATAACGCCTCCTTTTCTTAGCCAGACAAGATAGCCGGACCAGGAATTATTATGTTTGTCATTAAAGGTCTGCAGTCTGGAACGTTTAAACTCCTGTTCCAGTAGAAGCGCTTCGTAGTCAGGATAGATGTCAAGAAAGTTCTTGAAGGATGTATAGGCCGGTTTTGAGATGAAAACGGTGCTGATACTGTAGTCTTTGTGTTCTAAGAAGCGTGCACAGTGGTTCAGACCGTCGCCGATAAAGTTGTTATGTCCCAATATATCGACAAACTCGTAGACTCTTCCTGTATGCACCGCGATACGGATCCCTTTGAAATAAGGAAGCTTATTAGAGATAAGCTCAGAGAAATGATTGAAAGAGAGTCCTAAAATAGTACCGAAGCCCTTCATCTTAGGATTGAGGATACAGTAAAACCCGTCTCCGGTCGAAATAAATCCCAGAACCATTTGAGAAAGGCTCATGTCCGAGTTGGCCAGAAGTTTTTCGATCATACGGGTAAAGGTCATCGTAAGATATTCGATCAGTTCAAGCTGTTGAGGCGGTGTCAGTTTTGTGAAACTGATGATGTCGACAAGAACGATATCAGTATTGTAATCACGTGTTGGTGCTTTTGCCACAGACCTGCCTCGGAAAATTATTTCTTTTATAATAGTATCTTTATCTATAAAAAGAACTAAAAGAAAATCAATTTGTGTTAATATAAGCCTATCAAAATGTGTTTTAGGGATATTTTATGAAAAGAAGAAGTAAGATCTTAGCAACTGTCGGTCCTTCAAGTAATGATGTTGAAAGCCTTGAAAAGATGATACGTGCAGGTGTGAATGTCTTTAGGATGAACTTTTCACACGGTACGCATGAAGATCACAGTCTGGTCTTGCAGAATATTCGTACTGCGATGAAAAAGACAGGCTGGACAGTTGGTGTTCTGCAAGACATCTGCGGTCCTAAAGTACGTGTCGGAAAGCTTGACAAGCCCTTTAATCTTAAAGTAGGGGACAAACTCGTCTTTATGCGCAAGGAGACGGAAGGATACCAGGAGTCTGAAGACCGTTATGTCTTCAGTATCAATCAGCCTTCTATCCTTGATCTTATAAATGTGGATGAACACATTTACCTCTATGACGGACGCATTCGGGTCATCGTGAATGAGATCTCTGATGATGCTGTCATGGGTATTGTCGAAAATGACGGAGTGCTGGCTTCAAACAAGGGCGTCAATTTTCCCAATACGAAGATCAATATCAATGTCATCACGGAAAAAGACAAGGCCGATATGCTTTGGGGTATCAAGAACAAGGTAGATTTCATGGCCATCTCTTTTGTCCAAAATGCGGATGATATGAAGCAGGCAAGGGCTATATTGGATGAAAACGGCGGGTCTCAGGACTTGATCGCCAAGATCGAAAAATTTGATGCGGTCGAAAACATCGATGAGATAATTGAAGTGAGTGACGGGATCATGGTCGCCAGGGGTGATCTGGGTATCGAAGTGCCGTATTATATGGTCCCGACCATCCAAAAGCAGCTGATCAAAAAGGCAAATGCCCAGGCTAAACCCGTCATCACTGCGACACAGATGCTGCTTTCGATGACGGAAAACGAGGTCGCTACGCGCGCGGAGATCTCTGATGTCGCCAATGCAGTTCTTGACGGGACGGACGCGGTGATGCTCTCGGAAGAATCGGCGATCGGCCACAACCCTGCCTTGGCGGTAAAGACGATGTCGGACACGATCATCCAGGCAGAGACCGTGTATGCCTATAACAAATATGACATATTTGAGAACCGTGATGATAAGGATGTCATCAACCTTTCGATCACGCAGCTTGCGACCAAACTGAGTTCAAACGGTATTCTGGCATTGACGACCTCGGGCACATCTGCGAAGATCATGTCGCGGTACAGACCTGACGTGGATATCCTTGCGGTGACGCATGATGACAGCATCGCACGAAAGATGACTTTGGTGTGGGGAGTCGCGCCTGCATTCTCGGTGCGCAAGAACAAGCTTGAGATGATGCTTTCTGAAGTCATGCATAAAGGACTTGAAAGAGGTGTCATCAAAAAAGAGAACACTTATATCCTAACAGCGGGCGACCCGATCGGTGTTGCGGGCTCGACGAATAATATCCGTATCTTGAAAGAGCCCGAGATAGAATATTTCGCAAGTCTGAGTGAAAAGAAAAAAAAGAAAGACGAAAATATAGCAACACTTTTCTAGGCCAAGCTTTATAGTCAGTTTGGCGGCTTTAAATTTCATTTATCTTAGAAGTGATATCATGATAGATATGATTAGGGCTTTCACGGTACTTAACGCTACTTCTTTAGCCCGCTAAGGATACCAACATGGAACGTGAACTCTTGGAAATGTGCGGTTATAAAGAGGATGAGAGAAGCTTGGCTATGGTCTCTGAGATTAAAAATAATTATCTCAGTTTCGATAAGGTAGTGATGGCGTTGAAAGATCTAAAACCCTTTCTTGACCATAGCAATTATTATCTTTCGTTGCGAAGCGGCCATCACATGATCAAGATCAAGAATGACATGTTAGATCAGGATGATTTTCTTGATCTGGATGCAGAGATACTTGTCTGGGCCAATGAACATGATATAGAGTTACAGGAAGAACCGGGACAGATCTCGATCTTGGGATGTCGATCGGACGATTAGGGAGAATCTTATAAAGAAATTATTATTAGTATACCTTGTGCTCGGTGTGAGTATTCAGGCAAAAGACATAACGCCTTTTATCAATGATTTCAAGGCGAAAAAGTTCGATAAGGTCTGCGAAAAGGGAAGCCGGCTTTACTATTCAGGCTATACGGATGAGAACTTTGTCTCGCTGGTAGGCGTCTCATGTGCCAAGGTCGACAGGATAAACATGCTGGGGATGCTTCAGCGTTCACTTGTCAACAGTAAATCCTCGCGCGAAAACGCCTCGTATTTCTCAACACTTATCTTGCAAAAACGTCTGATCTATCAGTTTATGATAGATGATCTTGCTTTAAACGACTTGAGGCTTCCTGCATCCAACCACCTGCTCTCGCGTGTGTTTGAAAAGTTAAGTGCCGGCCAGTACAATATCGTCTCTGAATCGCCGAAACTGGTCGAGATCGATGCCAGCGGAAGACGTATTATACTCTCCGTATCAGATGATGAACCAAAACGGGTATTGATAGATGAATATACGACAACAGGTGAATTGGAACGCCACTGGTACCAATAAAAAGCAAAGCCTGATGAAAAGCTGCTGCTGAGCCTACTTTTTCATCGGGTCTGAAAGCCTCGATCTGTACTTTCACGAATAATCTTCCTTATCTCGGCTGTTTCTTATGGTCTGGAAACGGTTATGACTGCGGCCCGCTGGATTTTGGACAATGGGATGTTTTGTACATATTTAAAAGACTTTTGCCTGCTTCTTCTATTGTGTAACAATACTGAGCGGGATCGTGATAATAAAAGAAGCACCCTGTGAAGGATTGTTCTCAAGCCGAATCGTTCCGTGAAGATGCTGTGTGACGAGATTATAGGTGATATTCAGTCCCAGACCTGTACCGCCTTTATTGCGCTTTGTGGTGACAAAGGGCTCGAAGACTTTGTCAAAGACATCATGATGGACACCTTTTCCATTGTCAATACATGAGATAGTGACAGATGCCTCTTCTTTCTCGGTCTTGAGAAGAATATTTTTTTGCTGTGTCTCTTCAAATGCATGCAAAATAGCATTCTGTAAAAGATTGATGATGATCTGAAATATGGCGCCCGGATAAGAGGACATGTGAATCGGTTCGGGACTCAGCTGAAGTTCAAGCTCTATCTTATTGTGTTTAAGTTCGCCTTTGAAAGTAGAGATGACCTCTTGGATATAGCTGTTCAGCTCAAAATCACGAAGTGCTTCACTGCTCTGGTCAACAGAGATCTTTTTAAAGTTCTTGATCAGCAAGGCTGCTCTGTCAAGGTTTTTGATGAGTATCTCGTCGGCTTCTGTTAAATCGACTACAAAGTTATCCAGATCTGCTTTACTGAGTGAATTTTCATCTATGGATTTTTTCAGTTTAGCTATCTTCTCTTGAAAAATAGAAGCAGCAGTGATAGAGATGCCCAGAGGTGTGTTGACTTCATGGGCGACACCTGCAACCAATCCTCCAAGAGCCGACATCTTTTCGGATTCGATCAACTGCTTTTGGGTGTTTTTCAGCATTATCAGGTTTTCTTCAAGTGAGGCTCTGAATTTTCGTTCACTCCCGACAAAATAATAAAACAGCGAAAAGATGATGATAGAAAGCGTAAAGATACTGATTGTAAAGAAAAGGATGCTGATATTAGGGGAGACCTGCACAAGCTCGAGAGAACGAACTTTCTCGTCGACGAGTCCGCTTAAGACAAGCAGTCCCAGGTAGAGGAGAAACCAGCTTATGATGGATCTGTTCTGCTTAAAAGTGAAAGCTCCCAGAATCGCTAAGATTGACCAAAAAACCTGGGCTCCGCTGGAGACATAGCCGCCTAAGGAGAGTTGAAACAAAAAGGGGAGTAAAAGACTCATAAAGATCTGTATAGCCTGAGAGATGTAAAAGTTTTTCGAGAAGTAAAGGTAGGTGAAGTTCATCATTGTCAAGACCCCGTAACCGAACGGGACCATAGACTGATAAGGAAGTCCTGAAAACAAGGTGATACTTCCCCAGCATATGCCTCCGGAACTCATCAAAAGACCCATGTAGATAAGAAACCTGTGTTGGCGTTGTTCCTCTGGTGTATCTGATGGTTTGTCAGCAATAGAAGAGACGAATCTTAGAAGCTTGTTTATAAACATTTATTATGATTCCTAAAGCGAATGATGTGATTATCTACATTGTATAGCTTAAGTTCTAAATTGTCTCTTAGATGGGATATAAGAGATGATATTAATGCCTTTACTATGGCAAGTGTGATAAAATCGGCAAAAAAAGGTAAGATCACTATGCCACTTAAGAAGAAGATACTCTTACTGCTGATGTTTATCGCTTCATGCGTTTTTATGTATCAGGGGTTTTCACTCCTCTTTCATGAAAAAGAGAAGACACAGCTGAGTAAATGAAATGTGCTTAGAGCTTTGAAGATCGCTGGTATGCCAGCATCATCGCCTTGTTTAGCTGCTCTTGCGAGAGCTTTAACTTGGAGAGTAGTGTGGCGATATCTTTGAAGTTATTGCTTTCGACCGCAATGCTCATCTTCAGAAGATTCCCCAGAACACCCTCTTTTAAGATAAGGGCCTTGGAGATCGACGGGTCCAGGTCCATCTGTTCAAAGAGCTTTTCAAAACTGCTTTGAAAGATAGCCTCTGCCAATGAGAGAATCCCCACAAGATAGGCAGAGATACTCAGATTCGGTTCTGTGGTATCTGCGATAATATGAGCCAGTTCTTCCATCAAGGAAGCTCTGGATTTGGCAATCTTCCCCAGAGGTGATGCGATATTGTCCTCATCATAGTCATCATCGACCTGTGCATAGATCATCAACTCTACCCAGTAGGTGAGCCTTGGCCGTCCTAAAAGAATAAGGGCCTGATCGATCGAAGCAATCTTCTCATCCTTGTTGCCGTGATGCAGATAAATAAATTTGAGAAGATTGATACTGAGGTAAGGCGAATTGTTAAAGATGGCAAGGATATCTTCGAGTGACGCATCTGTCTTCAGCAAGTAGACAAGATGTAAAAGGGTCTGACTGTCGGGGTCTATCATCTCTTTGATATAGATCTGCGGCTTGGAAAAATAATAGCCTTCAAAAAAACGGAATCCGGCCTCTTTCGCCCATTCAAAGTCTTCCATATCTTCCACTTTTTCTGCGATGACAAGTGCATCAAGCGCTTTTAACTGTTCCAATATCGAGACGATCTTTTCGCGGGTGTCTTTTTTGATGTCGATCTTTATATAAGAGACATAGGGAAAGACTGCCTTGAAATGGAGGCTGAAGTCATCATCAGATTTAAAGTGGTTCAGTGCAAAGCGATAGCCTTTTTTATGAAGTTTGCGTATACGCTCGATCAAGGCTGAAGAGATGTGGGAGTCTTCCAATATTTCCAATACAAAATGCTTTTCGCTGATAGAATAGATCAGATCGTCAAAGATGGCCTTGTCGTCGACCTTGATGAAAGCGGGTTTGTACCCCGTAAGGCTTTGTAATCCGATGTAGTTCAGGGCATTGACCAAGACTCTTGCAGTCGCTTTGACATTATCATCGATAATAGTGCGGTTGACATCAGTGGAACGATGCAGAAGCTCATAGGCAAAGATCTTGCCCTGTGCATTCATTATGGGCATTCGCCCGAGGTAGACTGAGAGTTCCATAACAATCCTTTATGTTATAAATAATAGGAAAGTTATGGTTAAAGAAGATTTAAGTATTTAGATTAATTCCATAAGGAAACTGCATAGTGACACAGTGAAGGCTTCCGTGTTGGCGGATCAGGGTGGAACAGTCTATCGCAACGATCTTTCGAGCCGGGAAGACTTCTTCCAATACCTTTAAAGCGAGATCATCACTGTTGTCATTATAGACAGGGAGCAAAACGGCTTTGTCAAGTATCAAGAAGTTGGCATAGGTGGCCGGAAGCCGCTCATCTTCATCATAGATAGGGCGGGTAAAAGGCAGGGCTACGAGTCTGAAAGGATTTCCGTCCTGGTCTTTAAAGCTCTTTAGCTCCGTTTCCATCGCAAGGAGTGCCTCATAATGTTCATCTTCCGTATCATCACACTTAAGATAGACAATGGTCTGTGCATCCGTGAATCGTGCCAGCGTATCGATGTGGCTGTCCGTATCATCGCCGCTTAGGTAGCCGTGGTTTAAGATCACTATATTGCTCACACCGAATGCTTCTTTGAGGATACGGATATGCTCATCTTTACTGATATCTGCATTGCGGTTTAGATTAAAGACACATTCTGCTGTGATCATAAGCGTGCCTTTACCATTGCTCTCGATCGCACCGCCTTCGAGTATGAAGTCTATAGTATTCATAGGGACATCATAGACTGATGCGAGGTTCTGGCTGATCTTATTGTCCAAGGCAGCATCAAACTTCCCGCCCCAGCCGGTGAACTGAAAATCTAAAAGCAGGGGGTTGCCGTCTTCGTAGACACAGATGGCAGAACAGTCTCTCGCCCAGGTATCGTTGCTGGGGACCTGTATAAAATGTATGTTCTTATGTGAATCAAACTTTGACTGGACATAGGCTTTGTCATCGCACAGTACAAGACACTGTTGAAAGTCGGCAATAGCCTTGATGATCTGAATGAAGTTCTCTTCGGCGTCTTCGAGATAATCTGCCCAATCACTGTTCTTGTGGGGGAAGATGACTTGTATAAAGGATTGCTTTTCAAATTCTGCGGGTAAACGTCTCATAAATCTCTTTCTTGGTATAATTGCGCCATGGCACATATTGAACTCAATAAATCAGCATTTTTTAATAACCTTGACATTATCGCGCAAAAAACCGCAGATAAAGATAAAATAGCTTTAGTCTTAAAAGATAATGCTTATGGCCATGGCCTTCTTGAAGTAGCTTCGATGGCGAAAGAGTATGGTATCAGAAGAGCTGTTGTGCGCACAGAAGCAGAAGCAGTCCAGATCATGGGATATTTTGATTATATTCTTATCCTCGCACCCTCCTTTCCTGTCTCGGGAAGAGAGACTTTCTTATATACCGTCAATACTCTGGATGACATCGCGAAGTTTCCGGTATCAAGCCGTGTGGAGCTGAAAGTGGATACAGGGATGCATCGAAATGGTGTCTCTGTGGATGAGGTTGTAACCGCTATAGAGCAGATAAAGGCTCAAGGCTTAAAACTGGAGGCTCTGTTCACGCACCATCGTAGTGCCGATACGATGAGTGCTGAATGGTTCTGGCAGAAAAGAACCTTTGACGCACTCAAGACAATAGAACCGGGTCTTCGTTTTCACTCATGCAACTCGGCCGCGCTTTTCAGACACGCTTCATTTGATGAAGATATGGTCCGCATCGGTATAGCCGCTTATGGATGTCTGCAGTTGGACAGGGGATTTGAAGAGACTGGATTAAAACCTGTCCTGTCGCTTTTTGCAGAGAAGATCTCATCGCGTACACTGAGACAAGGCGAGAGAATAGGTTACAACGCTACCTTTGAGGCAGCAGAGGATATGACAGTGAGCACTTATAATATTGGGTATGCAGACGGTCTTTCACGCCTGCTTTCAAACAGCTATCAGACACCTGACGGGGATGAGCTGATCGGACGTGTTTCCATGGATAACAGTGTTTTCAAGTCTGACAAGGAAGAGCTGCTGATCTTTGATGATGCCAACGAGATAGCCGCGTTTTGCGGGACGATAGGCTATGAAGTCCTTACCGGACTTTTCCCAAGTATCCCACGCCGTATTGTCTAAGGTGGAAGCAGAGCTCTTAGAGATCATCTATCAGGATGACTACATCGTTGCGATCAACAAACCCACCGATCTCCTTGTTCATCGTTCGTGGATAGACAAAGACGAGACGCGTTTCGCTATTCAAATGCTTCGCGATCAGATTGGCCAGTATGTCTATCCTGTCCACCGTTTGGACAAACCGACATCGGGAGTCCTTCTTTTTGCCCTTACAAAAGAGACCGCCCGTGCACTTTCGCAGCAGATGCAAGAGGGTCTCTTTAAAAAAGAGTACCTTTCTCTTGTCCGGGGTTATACGCAATCTAGCGGAGAGATCGACTATGCTCTTAAAGAAGTCCTTGACAAGATGACCGATTCCAAGGCAAGAGAGGATAAAGAAGCCCAGGAAGCGGTCACCCTTTATGAAACACTTGCACAGATCGAACTCCCTTATCCTGTGGGAAGATATTCAACGACGCGTTACAGCCTTGTTCGGCTCAGACCGCAGACCGGAAGAAAGCATCAGCTTCGCCGTCATATGAAACATATACTGCATCCTATAGTCGGCGATACGAAGTACGGAAGAGGTGAGCACAACAGGTTTTTCAGAGAACAGTTTGACGCTCACCGGCTTTTGCTGCATGCACACAGGCTGACGCTTCTTCATCCCGTCTCAAAACAGGCCTTGGTGCTGACTGCCAAACTGGACGAGGTGTTTTTGAAGCTTGTGGAGACATTCGGGTTTGATACGGATATGGAGCTCGATGTAAGCTCTTTTTGTTTAGATTAGCCTCCTGGCCTGCCAGTAGTTCTCTTTCCAATAACCGCTGTACATACTTGATATCATGACACCCTTGCTTGAAGAGGCATGGGCAAACTTCCCTTTTTCCAGATAGATCCCGACATGACGTACATTCCATCCAGTCTTGAAAAATACAAGGTCACCGGCACTGAGCTCATTGATGTAGACACGTCTGCCTTGTGTGACCTGATCGTTTGTAGAGCGTGGAAGGGTGATATTAAACAAAGAACGGTATGTCTGATGCACAAAGCCTGAACAGTCTACGCCATTTTTTGATAGGCCGCCGTATTTATAAGGAGTGCCTTTCCATCCGTTATACTGTTTGTAAAGTTTTGCCAGGACAGTAGAACGCTCCTGCGGAGATGAGGTCTGAGGATGGACAGCTTTTTTTACAGAGCTTTTCTTGTTCTGTTTGTAGGTATTTGTATTGACCGAGGGCTCAGGTCTGCGCGAGCACCCTGTCGCGAGGATAAGTATAATAAGTGTGTAGGTAAGATAATGCATACCCTTATCATAGCAAAAATTATGCCCTTGCCCGGGTTAAATGTTTTTCTTCTCTTTGGACACGATGAGGATAAGGGTGAGAAATGTCGCTACTGAAGAGACGAGTATCAAGATCATAAGTTGCAAACCAGACCTCCTTTTTGGAAGAATAGTAAACACTTATTGTGTTGAATCTGTGGTCTAAGAGATTTTTATGACCGCTTCTGCAAAGATGACCCCGTCTATGCCTTCATCGGCAAGAGTCTCAATATTCTCTTCATCGTCAATATGTACAAGGACCTTGGCATCAAAGATGTAGGTGTCTGCGGCTTTTTGGACACTTTTGGCAATATCATGGCGGACTAGGATATATCTGGCATCAAGGTTTTCACTGACGATTGCGTCTTTGAGAGAGTTCACATCCAGAGCAAACATGAGTGCGTTTTCGCGTGCATATTCAATAAGGTCAAAGACCTCTTTGTCATAGGAAAACAGAAGGGTGCTGTTCGGCGGTGTATGCCGGATGGCTTCTATAGAACTGACGTGGTAAAGTTTTTCATGTCTGATATGAGGATAACCGAAAAGAAGCATATTAGGCCTTTAAACATTCGTTAGAGCAAAAATATTCACCATCGCGAAGCAGAGCTTCATTCAGAGTGATGTAGGTTCCGCACTTCTTGCATTCGACCATATCGGCTTCGTAAAGAGTCTCTTTTTTCTTTGGGCGTTTCTGATCCTGATCCGGCAAAGACTTTGATTTTATAAAGAAAAAGTAGACGACAGCGATTAAAACAATGACCAATATCCATTGAGGGGACATGATTCTCCATTTTTTTCTCTTATTATATACTAAAGAGCTATAATTTCGCTTTGATTCAAGGAATACCATGTTTGATTTTTTAGACAGTGATGCCTTTATTATCGGTCTGGAGATACTCTTTCTGACCTTTATCGGGTATGATGCTTACAAATACTACAAGACAAAACGCAGAGAGTATATTCTCAATATAGTCATGGCTATCGGTTTTGCCATATGGGTCCTTTACCCTTTTTACACGAAATATTACGAATGGTCAGATACGGACAGAGATGCATTGAGCACGGTCTGCTTGAATGAGCATAATTCCACCTATTGCAGCTGTATCGACAATGCTATCGTCAAAGCCTATACTAAAGAGGAGTTTGCTCTGCAAGATAAAAACGGTACGGGATTTTTGGAATTCCTCAAAGACACGGAAGAAGAGTGTTTCGGAAACTCATGGTTTTAGAGATACTATTTGAGAATGAAGCTTTCCTTGTCTTTAATAAGCCTGCAGGGATGAGTTTTCACAGTGAAGAGGGCGAAGGTTTTGTCGTCAAGGCAGAAAGACAGACCGGAGTGAAACTCTACAGTGTGCATAGACTCGACAAGATGACCTCGGGTCTGCTGCTCTTGGCAAAGAGTCCTGCCGATGCCAATGCTTTGAGCAGACTTTTTGAGGAACGTCGTATAGAGAAGTTCTACCTCGCGATCTCCATGCGCAAGCCCAAAAAGAAGCAGGGCTGGATAAAAGGGGACATGGGACCTGCAAGACGCGGTTCGTACAAACTGCTTGATACCAATGCAAATCCGGCAGTGACGCAGTTCGTCAGTACGGCATTGCGGATACATGAACGTTTTTTCCTGATCAAACCGCATACAGGAAAGACCCATCAGATCCGTGTTGCGCTGAAAAGTCTCGGCTCACCTATAGCAGGCGATATCCGTTATGCGGCAGCGGATGAGGCGAAGAGAGAAGATAGAGGCTACCTGCATGCCTATGCTTTGCATTTTACCCTCGAAGGAAAACTCTTTTCTTTTGTATGTCCGCCAGAAACGGGTGAACGTTTTTTAAGTACTGAGTGCAAAGAACAGATCGCCTTATGGGATCAGCCCTGGGATGCTTTTCAATAGCATATAACTCATATTGATGTAATGCAGCTTAACTCTTGTAATCAGGATGTAATCAGCCGATAGCTATTGTAATCTTTTTGCAATAGGTCTTAATTACAATCCCTGAATGGAAGAATTAGAACATACATGGATAGAACATTTAGATAGGCTTGATATAGCATTTCAGCCTATCGTCAGTCTGCATAGCGGAAAGATCTACGGAGTGGAAGCTTTATTGCGCGGAGTCGAGGCTATAGGCTTTGACTCCATCGCAGACTTCTTTGACAGGGCATACACCCTCAATATCTTATATACAATGGATCTGGTCCTGCGTGAAAAAGTGATCAAAAAGTTCACATCGCTGCCTGATTATTTAAGTCTTAAACTCTTTATCAACCTCGATAACCGTTTATTGGCAATGCCAAACTTTGCTGCCGGAAATACGGCAAAACTTCTGAAAAAATATCAGCTCCCAAAAGAAACCATCTGCTTTGAGATATCCGAACGGCATGAGATATCCAACCCCCTTTTGTTTGAAGAGATCTTGCGGCATTACAAAAAAGAGCATTACAGTATCGCTATAGATGATTTTGGTGTGGGTGTCTCAGGTTACCAGATGCTCTACCGTTCGACGCCGGACATAATCAAGATAGACCGTTTTTTCTTCGCATCGATCTGCAATGATATGAAAAAAAAGATCCTTGTGCGAAGTATTGTCCACTTGGCAACGCAGTTGGGAATCACGGTGATAGCGGAGGGAGTTGAGACACAAACGGAGATGCTTGTCTCAAAAGAACTGGGATGCCATTTGATACAAGGATATTTTGTCCAGCGGCCAAGTCTTAAAACTGAAGAGATATCCATGAAGTACGAACATGTCAAACAGGCAAGCAAATCTGACCAGCGTATCCCGTCGAACAAAAAGCAGATCAAAGGATATATAGAAAAGATCTCTCCCATCAACACAGATGACAGGATGGACCTGGTCCTGCAGCGGTTTAAAAACTCCCGGGATGCAGCTTTGCCTGTGGTAGACAGCAGCCGTGTCCCCTTGGGCATCCTTGATAAGGAACATATGCACGAGTTGGTCTTCTCACCTTACGGACACACGCTTTTACTCAAAGAGTCATCACTGGCACCCAAGGTTAAAAAGTATGTGCAAAAATGTGCTATGGCAGATATTCATACCAGTATGGATGAGATCATAGAGAGTTATGCGAACTATAAAGAGGCAAAGGGTGTGATCATCACCAAGAACATGGAGTATTACGGTTTTTTAACTGCTTCAAGCATTATAGGGATTATCAATGAACGCAATCTGCTCAGTGCCCAAGATCAGAACCCTTTGACAAAGATGCCGGGAAACCATCAGATCGATTAGTATATTAACAAGGCATTGACAAGACAGGGAAATACGGTTTTTACCTATTTTGATCTCAACCAGTTCAAGGCCTATAATGATACCTATGGCTTTAGAAACGGCGACCGTGTGATCCAGATGTTCTCAAACATCTTACAGCAAGAGTTGCCCAAAGAGTTCTTTAGCGGGCATATTGGAGGGGATGACTTCTTTACAGGGATCATGCTGGATAGATACAGTTGTGAAGATATCTATATGTATGTCAAAAAGGTGATGGACAGGTTTTCAGATGAGGTCTATTCTATGTATTCCAAGTCTGATCGCGAACGCGGGTTTATTATGGCAAAGGACCGTAAAGACCAAGAACAGAGATTCGAGCTACTCAGTGTCAGTGCCGTGATCCTGCAGTTGAATGAAAACAGCAAATATCGCAGTGCGGACATCATACACCAGTGTTTTGCCACACAAAAAAAGTCAGCTAAAGCATCGCTAGAGCATGTTAACTTTAGCACACTCTTATAGGTCGGGTCATAGGTGAGAAAAAATCAAAAGATAATAAACCTGTATGAAGACAGGTCTATTCGAAGTATCAAGCATGTCGTTTCCATTGGAAGCGAAGAGGACCTTAATCAGTTTTGGCACTATTTCGATGCAGAAGAGAACAGCGAACATAAGCTTCTATATCGTTTTATCGGCCTCTTATATGCTTTTGTAGCGAGACTGTTTGAAGAAGACAAAGAACTCTTTTTTGAGATCATCATCGAGCAAAATGATGCGTGTTTCTATTTTACGATATGGAATGTCAATGTTTCCAATGCTTTGAAAAAATTGTTAAAGAAGCAGAAAAAGGACTTTGCTTTCAAATCGAACAAAAAAAGAATCACGATCAAACTTATCAAAGAGGTCTTGATCAGGCATAACGAGATATGCAGGGATGAACAGGAGATAAGAAGACAAAAGCTGATCTCGTCGGTCACTCAGCAGAGTCCTGTTTTGGTATTGCCCTATACCTTTATGCATAAAGATGACAGAGATGAGGTCCTGAAGATCTGTGATGATATGGCTGACCTGATGTACCGCTGTAAAAAAGTCGGATTTCAAAAGGATGTGTTCATACGTCTGCGGTCTTGCCTGAGCATGTTCTGTCTGAACACCATGCCTTATCCTCAGATCTCCGGGGTTGTCAATCTTATTACGGAGTTTTCTGTACTGATGAATACCTCCCAGGAAGCGTTTATACAGATGTCATTAGAGGAGGTCAGCCTGGTAGAAGGATTTGTCAATAATGTGGACCGTTGGGCGAATATACTTTTTGTGACTGGCGGGGCAGATCTTTATTTTATGGATAATTCACTAAAAGCGGATCTTTCCATGATAAGAATGCAAATAGAGCCACAGCAATTAGACGAAGAGGCCAATCTGGATGATATCTTTGATTTTTAGATATAAACTGTGACTTAGAGCAAAAGTTCTTTGTATCTCTGTAGTTTTGACTCAAAGCTCATAGCAGCATAAGCCGGTGAAGGCGAAGGAAGCAAAGCCTTTTTTACAGGCAGCTCCTTATACTTCGTGTTAAATATGGTCTCGGATTTTTTTCCGGTGAAGAGGATCGTCTTTATCGAAGGATAGTCTCTAAGAAACTGTTCGAAATCATTCACCCTTATCTCTTTTAGATTGTTGTCGCTTGAATTTGCATTGTCACGTATGAGACTTTCGGCACTGTCCCACAGAGCAAGATGATGTCTTTTGCACAAGGCGATCTTCTCTTTTACAGTGGAGATGTCTTCATTGAAGACTTGAGCCAAAAGCGGCCAGAACTGATTGCGCGGATGGGCATAATAAAAACCCTCTTCAAAGGATTTCAGACTGGGAAAAGAGCCCAGTATCAGGATCTCGGAGTCAGCAAAGACGATAGGTTCAAAAGGGTGCTTTTCCATATTTTTGAGGGGTGTTAAAATCGACCGAAAGAGGTCTATTGGATGTTAAACTGCTTTTTGTAGGCTTCTTCAAGAGACATGGACTTGTCTTTATAATCGATGATGTCGCCGATCTCGATCTCGATCGTACGCCGTCTTTTCTCATCTTTAAGTGAGGACATCAAGACATCGTTGGCCTGTGTCCGGATAAAGACAGGAAGCATAGGAAGACGGTTTTTGACAGCGATGATACGCGCACCCTCTTTAAACTCGCCCAGCTCTGTACCAGATTTGTTGCGTGTGCCTTCGGGGAAGATGAAAATAGAGTCGCCCTTCTTGACGCAGGCCTTGATGTCAGAAAAAAAGCCTCCCATCTGAGAAGAGTCTCTGTCAAGAAGGATGGTCCCGCCGTTGCGCACGAAGACACCGAAGAAGAAGGAGTTGTAAAGCTCTTTTTTGGAGATCCAGTGACCGTAAAGCTCTGTCTCGCGTATGGCGACTTCCACGATCAGCGGGTCGATGACACTGCGGTGGTTTGAGACAAGAAGATATTGCCCGTCGTGGGGAAGTTTTTCCTTGTTGATGATAGAGATATCAATATTGAGTTTGTCAAGAAGACGTGCTGCGTATTCGATACGAAGACGTTTCTTTTCTTTTGAATCATCAGTCTTTTTAAGTTTAAAACCGTAGTAGTTGGTCAGGTAAGTCGCATAAATAGCCATTTTTAACTGATTGAAAGTCAAATAGTGTTCCTTGAAAATAGTGATGCAATAGTATCTGTTTTTTGTTTAATCTCTAATATGTCCATTGGGCGTATAAGAGATAAGAGCAATGATAAGCATTTCAAACTTTATGTAGGTGAGTCAGGATATACTCTCATATCTAAATACAGCATTTCTGCATCGTTTGCAAGAAACGCTCAAGAAGCAATTATGAACCCTACAAACTTTTCCACGCTCCCCTTGTCTGCGGAGATGTTGCATAATCTGAACGAACTCGGTTTTGATGCGATGACGCCTGTTCAGGCAGAGACTCTTCCCGAGATCCTAAAAGGCCGTGACATCATTGCTCAGGCGAAGACCGGCAGCGGAAAGACTGCTGCATTCGGCATCGGTCTTTTACACAAGCTCGATGTTAAAGACTTCAAAGTACAGGCACTTGTGCTCTGTCCGACGAGGGAACTTGCAGATCAGGTAGCCAAAGAGCTTCGCCGCCTTGGACGGGGAACCCACAATATCAAGATACTGACGCTGTGCGGAGGGATGCCTTTTGGTCCCCAGCTCGGTTCGCTTCGTCATGGGGCGCATATCCTGGTAGGGACCCCCGGCCGTATCCTGGCCCATCTGACCAAAGGTTCCTTGTCTTTGGAAGCGCTTCAGACCTTGGTGCTTGACGAGGCGGACAGGATGCTGGATATGGGCTTTATCGAAGAGATCGACAATGTGATCTCGCATGTGCCGGCTGAACGCCAGACACTTCTTTTTTCTGCGACCTATCCTGAACAGATCATGGAGTTGAGTGATTCTATCCAAAAAGATGC
>JBFEIF010000039.1:0-19012 GCA_041553795.1 Sulfurimonadaceae bacterium | reverse complement strand
GGTGTTGACAAGACTAACAAGGTCGTCCAGACAAGTGAGGGTGATATGAGCTATGACTATCTTGTATTGGCACCGGGTATTGATTATGACTATTCTGGCTGGACAACGGATCCGGTGGAAGAGCTTCGTCTGAAAACGGAATATCCGGCAGGTTTTATCCCAGGTTCAGAGACGATGACGCTTAAAAGCAAGCTTGAGAACTTCGAGGGAGGGACCTTTATCCAGACCGTACCAGGGGGTAACTACCGTTGTCTTCCGGCGCCGTATGAACGTACCTGTCTGATAGCAGACTACTTCAAGCGTGAAGGTATCGAGGGAAAGGTCCTTCTTCTTGATGAAAACAGCGGTATTACGATCAAGGCTGAAGGATTTGGTTCAGCCTTTAAAGAGATGTACGGTGATTATGTGGATTACCGTCCAAGTACCAAGATCGCGAAGATCGATCTGGATAAAAAAGTCGTTATTACAGACTTTGATGAAGAGATCGCTTTTAACGATGCAGCATTTTATCCGCACGTACGCGGCGGAAAACTTCTTGAGATCGCCGGTGTGGCAAAAGACAGCCCGTTTAACAAACTTGAGGCTAATATCAACCCGTTTACCTATGAAGTCATCGGTGAGAAAAACATCTGGTGTAGCGGAGATGTCCGTCCTATGGGCTTCTCCAAGTCTGGTAATACTGCAAACTCGGAAGGCCACTATGTCGCAAAAGTCATTGCTGCACGTATGAATGGTAAAGATATCCAATGGGAATCTCCATTGACGGTATGTTACTCGGCTGTTTCTACTGATCCTACTTTGGCGATCTCTGTCAATGCAGGCTATGCTTATAACAAAGAGACAAAATCATTTGGTTTTGCCAATGCGGCAACGAATGAGATCTGGGCAGGAAAGACAGGCGAGAACAACGGTAAAGCACTTTATGAGTGGGCCAAAGGTATGTACAGAGATATGTTCGCATAGAACACTCTGCTACAGCCTTGGCTGTAATATACTTAAAGACAAGCAATCTTTTCAGATTGTTTTTCTTTAGCTATAAACAAGACTTTTGACTGAGTCAAACAGATGGATGAGGAGTGAATGATGCAAAGACGTGACTTTTTACGTGTTGTAGGGACTGGAGCGGCTGTTGTAGCCGTTTATCCTTCGATGATAGGACAGACACTGTACGCTGACAATGGTCAGTTGTACAAGGCGTATGAAAAGGTTCAGCTTGTCGATGCGGCGGGGCAACCTGTGAAGGCTTCTTCTTTGGAGAAAGAGAAGACCTATGTGTTCAACTATCCTTATGCCGCGGCACCGTGTTTTTTGATAAATCTTCCGGAGAAAGCGCAGAGTGAAGTCACTCTGAAAAGCGAAGACGGGGTCGAATATATTTGGAGCGGGGCAGTCGGAAAAGAACAGAGCATAGTTGCGTATACGGCTATCTGTCCGCATCAGCTTACCCACATCAACAAGGCTGACAGTTTTATTTCGTATGTGCCGAAGAATATGAAGACCATGGCCTATACGGAAGGCGGCGTCATCGTCTGTGCTTCGCATCTTTCAGCCTTTGATCCGAAAAAAGGCGCACTCAACCTTAGCGGCCCTGCACCGCAGCCGCTTGCATCTGTTGTATTGGAACATGCCAAAGATGATACCTTGTGGGCTGTTGCTATCTTGGGACAGGACAAGTTCCACGAATATTTCAAGAGTTTTAATTCGGAGTTCAAAGAACAGTGGGACGGCAAGCGCAAGGCTAAGAAACTTGTCTCCTTCAGCGTGCCGACAGTGGCGATCAGCGAGTACACCAAAGAAATAATTCAATACTAAGGATATGATATGAAAAAGATGATAGCATTAGTGATTTTCCTTGCCCTGTCGACAGCTTCTTCGGCTGCAGAGCAAAAAGAACGTATCAGCGATATGCAGCATATGGCGGATGGTATGGGGCTTATCATGAACGGATTGTTATATAACTATCTGGACAACATCAATGCCGGTGTCACCTATATCCAAGAAGGTGTTCAGAGTATTCACAAAAAGGGTGATCTCAAAAGCTATCTTCCCGAAGATACAGCTTATGCCTACAAGTTTGGAGAGAAAAGCCTGCGCCGCATCATGGAGTATTCAAACGAACTTAATGAAGCAATGAAAGCAAAAGACTATGACGCTGCCCTTGAGAGTGCTTCTTTACTGATGCGCCAATGCAACTCCTGCCATTCACGTGTCCGCGGCTGGTAGAGGTTTTCAAGAAACCGTTCCGCCTTAAAGAATAATCCTTGTCGTGTTTTACGACAAGGACTGCAAGACCAGTTTAAACCTGTAAAGTTCCTCTTCCTCTTTCTTCGTTTTGATCTGTATAAGGATAGTTGATTGATCAAAACTTTTATCCATCTCAGGAAGCTGTATTCGAAAGAGAACCCCTTTCGTCTGTCCACTTGGAATCGTCAATGCTTCAAGATAGAGTTCCGGTCTTATAAAAGGATACTCTTTATGTCTGTTCCATACCCATGATTGTGCTTCATTGAATGAAGAGACACCTATGTTGTCTTTCGTATTGGCGGCGGCACAGCCAAAAGCCTGCATCTTTGGCGAGAGACTCTCAAAGCTTTCTGGCCGCTTATAGGGCTTGGCGTGCGCATAGCTTCTCTTTGTGGCCACTCTCAGTTCACCGGCTCCGCGCATCTTGACGATGATGTCGTCAAGGTCGATGCTAATGGGCTTATCCCCACGATTGCTTATGGCAAAGGCAAGATCGGCATAGCTTCCGTTTTCAACAGGATTGGAAAGCACGATGACTGCGAAAGGCGAGTTGGTCTCAGAAGACAAAAATCTGTAACCTTCTATAAGCGAGACACTCTGCTTGCTTGCTTCGATAGGATAGAGAAGACTGTAAGACTTGTCCTCACCGCAGGCAGTGAATATAAAGGCGATGAGTGTAAAGATAAGAACTCGCAAAGACCTCTCCTTGTATCGGTTTGTCAGATTATAGCCAAAGGGTTCTTTTCTCTTATAAAACAAGTGATGCAATAGAAGCCTGGGCTGTTTCGATGATGACGTTGGCCCCGGGAAGAAAAGAGACAAGTCCGGTGCCGATACCTCCCCACAATACAGCAAGCGTGACAATACCGATGACGACAGGTGTAAAACTGAAGGCAAGGGTGTGCTTCTTTGTCTGAGGATAAAAATACATCATCACAATGACTTTAAAATAGTAATAGATTGAGACAAAGGCTGCTAGGACACCCAGTACAGCCAGCCAGGTCAGATCGGCTTCTATAGCGGAGGTGAAGATATAGAACTTTCCTAAAAAACCTATGGTAGAAGGGAACCCTGCAAAGGAGAGCATAAATACCGACATCATGGCAGCAAGCAGAGGGTGCTGGTGGGCAAAACCTTTAAAGTCATCATAGGTCGTACGTTCTGTATCCCACTGGCGAAGATAGGATAGCATACCGAAGGCACCGACAGCCGATAAAAAATAGGCAACGAGATAGAAGATGATAGCCGGGGCTGCTGAGGTGTTGATAACACCGCTTGAAGCAAGGGCGATCAGAAGATAGCCGCTGTGTACGATCGAAGAAGCTGCCAGCATCCGTTTGATGTTTTGCTGGGCAAGCGTCAGTAAAGAGCCTCCGATGATGGTTATGACAGCGGCAAAGACCAAAAAGGGCTCAAATATATGGTTTAGACTCTGATAGTCGACCAGGAAGAGCCGCAGTGCGATGGAAAAGATGGCGATTTTGAAAGTCCCGGCCATAAAAGCAGTGATGGGTAAAGATGCTCCGTCATAGACATCCAGGGTCCATGCCTGAAAAGGTACGGCCGAGATCTTGAACATGATGGTGATCATCATCAAGATCCCGCCTATGGCTACAAGCTCGGAATGTTCATGCAGGGCTATGTATGCTCGTATTGCTCCAAGATGCGTCGAACCGGTCTGTGCATAGACAAAGGCGATGCCCAAAAGAAAAAAAGCACCGGAGAAAGAACCGAGCACAAGATATTTGAAAAGAGCCTCCGAAGCCCGGGCATTGTAACGGTTCAGACCGACGAGAATATAGACGGCAACAGATGCGGACTCCAGTGCGATGAAGGCGGTCAAAAGCTCATTGGCCATAGAGAGGAGCATCATTGAAAAAAGCGCAAAAAGTATGAGGGAGAAAGTCTCCGGAATAAAGAACTTTGTTGCCTTCATAAAGGCTGTTCCTGTCGCAATCATCAAAAAAGAACCGATCAGAAACAGCATATTGAACAAGGAAGCGAAGGTGTCAAAACGCAGCATCTGATCGAAAAGATCCGGTTCTATTGCAAAAGCAAACTCCTGTCCGAGATAAGGGAGCTGAAAAAACAGGGAGAGGGCAATGATCCCCATGCTGACAAAACTGAGTGTAAGGTTGCTCAAACGCGTAAAAGCAGCCGTAAGCATCAGTATGACAGCTCCTATGCCTATACTCAGAAGCGAGATGATGATGTCATTACTTTGCATGTTCTATCCTCTGTGTCGTATACATCTTGGCGGTGGGTCTGATCTTGTCTATAAAATAGGAGGGGAGTATTCCCATCGCCAATATCAGCAAGGCAAGGGGGATGAGCGAAAAAAGTTCATACAGACGCAATTCGGCAAACTCTTGAATTCTTTTCGGTCCGTAGAGTATTTTTTGCATAAGGTTAAAGACAAAGAGTATCGCAACAAGCAGTGTTGTCGCAGCGAAGAATCCGAGTGACATGTCATATTCAAAAGCACCGACGATAAGTAAAAGTTCTGAGACAAAACCGCCGGTCAAAGGTATGCCTACGATACTCAAGGCAAAAAAAGCAAAGAAGACAGCGAAGAGCGGGGCTTGATGTACGATCCCGCCAAGCGTGTCTATATTAAGGTCCTGGGTACGTTTGTAGATCATACCAAGCATCATAAACAGGGCTGCCGTACTCAATGCATGCGAAGCGATCATATAAAATGCACCCAGATGCGCATGATAGTTAAAAGCAAAGATACCCATGACGATAAGTGAGAGGTGAGAGGCTGAGGAGTAGGCGAAAAGACGTTTGAGTTCCTTTTGTCTGATCGCTGCTATCCCGAAGTAAAGCATTCCGAACACTCCCATACTGACAAAGAACCCTGAAAGTTCCAAGGAAGGCTTTTCAAAGAGTGTAAAAACAAAACGCCAGATCGCATAGACGCCCAGTTTCGCCATCAGTGCAGACATCACGACAATGGCCCCGATAGGTGCAGCCGCATAGGTCTGAGGCAGCCAGGTGTGAAAAGGAAAGAGAGGGATCTTGATAGAAAAAGCAAAGATGAAGGCTGAAAACAGAAACATCGTCGTCGCGGTATCAAGATGCAGGGTATGCAGATCTGGGATCGAAAAACTCCACAGCTGTGTCTGCTCATAACTCGAATAGCCAAGGTAGAGTATGGCGATGAGCATCATCAGTGAACCGAAGATCGTGTAAAGTGTGAACTTCATGCTCATAAAGTCTTTGTCCTCCCGTCCGAAAAGGCCGATGAGAAAGAAGATCGGAAGCAGCATCGTCTCCCAAAAAAGATAAAAGAGAATAAGGTCAAGAGAGAGTGCGGCTCCGGTGAGTCCGCCATGGACAATAAGCAGGTTTAGCCAATAGCCCTTTCTGTCAAGATGCCAGAATGAAAGGTATAAAAGCGGCATGATGAGGTTTGTCATCATGACAATGATCAGCGAGATGCCGTCTATTCCGACATAATAGGAGATACCGTAGGCTTTTATCCATGTATGCTGTTCGACAAACTGCATCGACTCAAGGGCTTCAAAATGGGTGTACATCCACAGACTCAAAGCGGCTGTGAACAGGGTGACACCGAAGCTGGCATATCGGATTATTCTGACGTTCAAAGGAAGCAGGTATAAGAGTACAGCCGATAATATAGGAACGAAGATAAGCAGGGAAAGGATGTTATCCATTCAAATAGCCTCCTGCAAAAAGATAGAGTGAGATACCGACAATGCCCACACTCATGTACAGAGCATAATAACGGATATTGCCGTTTTGGATATAGTCGCTGTAATAAGAGAGCCGCTGATAGGAACGGCTGACTTTATGGATACAACCGTCTATGAGTCTTTCATCAAGGATTGAAGCTATGAAGGTGCTCAGCCATGCTAAAGGTCTTGCCGTCAGAGCGTAAAGCAGCTCATCGACATAGAACTTGTTCTTGACCAGCATTTCGAAGCTTCCCAAAGAAGGGTCTTCAGATCGCTCTTTATAATGTGAATAGGCGAAGAAGAGACCCAGGAAGGCGGCCAGAAGGTTTGAAAGGAGCAAGATAAGTTCTGTGCTATGGGAAATATGATAGCGGATGTCCGGAAGATTAAGCCATATGGAGTAGGCTTCGCTTCCGCCAAACAAACGCGGCATGTTAAAAAGCCCGGCGAAAACTGCACCGATGCTCAAGATGAACAGACTCAGCCGGATAAGCCGGCTCTCCTGTAGGAGATGATGTTCTTTTTTGGCCGGCGATATGAAGACAAGGAGGAGCAGCCTGAACATATAATAGCTCGTCAGACCTGCGGTCAAAAGTGCTATAGCAAAGATAAGGTAATGCCCGGAAGCAAAGAGGTGGGTCAAGATGGCATCTTTGGAGAAAAAACCGCTAAAGGGCGGGATACCCGAGATGGCAAGAGTCGCTATGAGCATCATGATGAAGACAAAAGGCATCCTGGACTTTAGCTCTCCCATATTTTTGATATTCTGTTCATGATGCATGGCCAGTATGACGGCACCGGCTCCCATGAAGAGAAGTGCTTTGAAAAAGGCATGGGTAAAGACATGAAAGATACCGGATGAATAGGCACCCAGACCAACAGCCATAAACATGTAGCCTAGCTGTGACATTGTCGAATAAGCCAGTATCTTCTTGATATCGTCCTGTCGCATCGCTATTAGGGCGGCGAGAAGAGCAGAAAAGGCACCGATGTAGGAAATAAGCAGGCCGATATCTTCGGTTATGGCATAGAGAAAATGAAAGCGCGCGACCATATAGACACCGGCAGTCACCATCGTAGCGGCATGGATGAGTGCTGAGACGGGCGTCGGTCCTGCCATCGCATCAGGCAGCCAGATGTACAGAGGGATCTGTGCAGACTTTCCCATAGCTCCGATAAAGAGCAAGAAGGAAATGAGATTAAGAACGGGAAGAGGGATATGATGGATATGAGCTTCCAAAGCAATAAAGTCAAGACCGGTATCGCCGAGATAGACAGACAAAAGTGCCAGTCCTGAGATAAAGCCAAAGTCACCGATACGGTTTAGGATAAAGGCTTTGTTCCCGGCCTGTACGTTTTCTTCACTCTCAAAGTAAAAGCTGATGAGAAGGTAGGAACACAGACCGACACCTTCCCAGCCGATAAAGAGCATAAAGGGGTTGTCGGCAAGCACAAGCAGGAACATCGAAGCCATGAAAAGGTTGAACCAGCCGAAAAAACGGGAATAAGAGGGTTCATCTCGCATATAGGCATGGGCATAGAGATGGATGATGAAGCCGACAAAACTGACAAAGCTGAGCATGGCCACAGCCAAAGTATCGAGGGTCAATGCAGCCGGGATGAAAAAGCCCTCTATATCAAGCCAAGTAAAGACATTTGTATGCAGGGGGATACCCGTCTGCAAGAATCCGTAAATAAGATAGACAGAGATGATGAGACTGAGAAAAGGCCCTCCCAGGCCGAGAATAGTATAGATGTCTCTGGGAATAGAGGGATCGCGTTTTTCATACAGGTTTATAAGCATGATGGCTGTAGCTGAAAAAAAGACGGAACCGATGATCCACGAAAGCAAAGAAGTCTCAATCATGGTGTTTTTCCTGTTTTAAGAGTTCAAAAAAGTTGGCGTCAAGACTGCGGCTGTTTTTAAAGAGCATCACGAACAAGGCTAGAAAGATAGAAGCTTCGGCAGCAGCAATGGCAATGATCATAATGGCCATCACCTGTCCGTCAAGATCGTGATGATGATGTGAAAGTGCGACCAGAGCGATATTAACGGCATTGAGCATCAGTTCGATAGACATATACATAACAAAGACATTTCTTCGGCTGATGACACCGACCATCCCAATGGAAAAAAGCAGGATGGCCAGTATGAAAAAATGGCCCACATCAACCATGGCCATGCTCCTTTTTTGCGAGTATGACGACGCCGATTAAAGCGATCAGCAATAAGATGGAGACCATCTCAAAAGGAAGGACCCATCTCGTAAAAAGCCACATCCCTAGGTCTTTGATCGGACCAAGGTCTTCCAGATGAAGAGGAGCAAACTTCATCGTGTTGATGGTAGAGATCAGCAAAGCAGTGAAAGGGGAGATCAGCAAAGCCATAAAGAAGATCCATCTTCCTTTGTAGGGCTCATCGGGCAGCTCTTCATCTTTGATGTTCAAGAACATGATGATAAAAAGAATCAGGGTCACGACCGCACCGGCATAGATGATGATCTGTACCAAGAAGAGAAAACTCCCTCCCAAAAGGGCAAAGAGACCGGCAATGCTTAAGAGTGTGACAATAAAGCTCAAAGCAGCGTTCATGGGCTGACGGAAATAGATCATTGCCGAGGCACTTGCCAAGGTGCTCAATGCAAGGATGAAGAAAAGGAGTTCGTTAAGCAAGGGAGTTCTCCTGTCCGAATGCGCCCTTGTTCTTCAAAAGCTGTTCTTTGTTCACGATAAAGTCCTTGCGTTCTTTGGCGACAATAGAAAAGATACCGGTGTCCATCCGTATGGCGTCACAGGGACAGGCCTCGACACAATAACCGCAAAAGATACATTCCAAAAGGTCTATGTCGAAACGGCTTGGCTGCTTTTCATCTACACCGTCGAGACGTTCTTCCGCTTCGATGAAGATACAGTCCGCAGGGCAGGCCGTGGCACACATAAAACAGGCGACGCAGCGTACGCTGTCATCATCCCTGTGTGTCAGCCGGTGCATGCCCCGATAACGATCAGTGATGTCTTCGGGCTGCACTTCAGGATATTCACAGGTCGGAATACAGGTCGTGTCATACAGGTTTTGGGTAAACTTTTTAAGAGTGACTCTCATGCCTGAAAAGACAGCCCAAAGGTAGGTCTTGTCCTTAAAGGACTTGCCATGGCGGGGAACGACTTTGACACCCATTTTAGACTCCTGAGGCAACAACGAAGATCGCTGTCACAAAGATATTCAGCAAGGAGAGAGGAAGCAGTATCCTCCAGCCAAGATGTTGCGTCTGGTCATATCTGAACCGCGGAAAGGTCCATCTGACCCAGACAAAGACAAAGTTCATCAACATCATTTTGAATGTAAAACTAATGATCTGCAAGATCATAACAAAGACAGAACTTTGTTCCGCATCTAAGCCTGAGTTGAGCAGATAGAGGAAAAAAAGCTCTATTGTCAGGACAATAGCCGTAATAAATAGGGTGGCAAAATATGTTTCTCTGCGTCGGGAGATGTCGCAACTGTTATTGCGTCGCATCCAGGAGATAAAGCCAAGACTTAGAAGAGGAATGATCAGCATCAGTGAGATGATGAGAAGGTCCGTATGTCCATGCATGCTTTGTGTGTTAAGCCAGGGTATCTGGTATCCTCCGAGAAAGAGAGTGACGATCAATGCGCTTGAAGCCGACATGGCGATATATTCGCCCATAAAGAAGAGTGCGAACTTCATCGCAGAATATTCCGTATGGTAGCCGGCGACTATCTCACTCTCTCCTTCAGCCGCATCAAAGGGTGCACGGTTGGTCTCAGCAAAGGCAGTGACAATAAAAATGATCCCGGCAAGGGGCTGGATGATGATACCCCATGCCGGTATGACGCCAAAGAGAAGCTCTCCCTGGAACTGAACCATCTCGTTCAAAGAGATCGAGCCGTAGGTGATGAGCATGGAGACAATGGCCAGTCCCATCGCGATCTCATAAGAGACGACTTGCGAAGACGCTCTTAAAGCCCCGAGGATAGAATATTTATTGTGGCTGGACCAGCCTGCGATGATGATACCGTAAACACCAAGCCCGGCAAAGGCAAAGACCCATAAGACACCCAGTTCAACAGGCAGTGCCTGTATATGGTAGAGATGATCATTCAGGGTGATACTCTCAGCATAGGGAATGACCATAAAGCTTAGAAAAGAGGAAGCAAAGACAATTCCCGGGGCAAGAAGATAGTAGATCTTGTGTTTGACATGTTTCGGGTAGAACTCTTCTTTAAAGAGGAGTTTGAGCATATCGGCTACGGGCTGGATAAGACCTCCAAGCCGTACACCCTTTATATTACAGCGGTTGGGGCCCAGACGGTTCTGGATCAAAGCGGCCACACGCCTTTCCATCCATACGAGGATAGGGATCGTCGCAAGGGTAAACAAGAGTGTCAAGAATATAGGGAAGATGATCATAAAGGTATGCATCATAATTGTATCCCTTCCGGCGGAATCTCTTCATAATGCACACCGATAAAATCGTTCAGGCTCTCTTCCCATACCTGCTCAACCGTAGAAGGGGTGGCAATGATAAGATGCAAAAGTTCCAGTAGGCTCTTTCTCTCATTGCACAAGCCGGCTTCATATCTTTGCAAGATGCCGTCTTCGTTGATCAGGCTCCCATCGTGTTCGCTGTAAGAACTGATCGGGATAAGCAGTTCTTTGTGTTTCGCGTTTTCAAAGCTATGGGAGGTGAAATGTATCTCTTTTTTGTGGAGGAGAAGAGCCTCTGTCGAAGTCGTCTTATCGGTAAATACTTTATGGTCAAAGTTGATGATCACGGTAGTTTTCTGCAAGGCTATGTCTAAGGCTTCCTTTGAGATCTCTATACCCAGTCTTTGGACACCGGAAAGATTGGAAGCTCTGTCATTGGAGCAGAGCCATTCATCGCCAAACTCTTTATCGATGTAAGGGTCATGATAGGCATTGATATCCAAGTTGAAGCGCTTGGCCAAGTCTTTTAGGACGCAGAGCTCTTCCAGACTAAGTGAAGGCGAGACAATAAGAAGGGGATGCTCATCGTTCAAATAGCGAAGAAGATAGGAAAGGGCACTTTCTTCGGTGATGACTCTATTGTGATGATAAAACGCATCCAGGCGGTCCAGATTCTCTTCTTTGTAGGAGAGTCTTCCTGCATCGCAGATAAAGTGCCCGTTGACTTTTTGGTTGATACGGGGCCGAAAACGGAATATTGTGTCGCTTTTGTATTTCTCCTGATTATGGTCAAGGTAGATGTTACAGCCTTTGGCACAGCCGTGGCAGACGCTCTTGGCTGAATGCATGAACCATACGCGCTGACGAAAACGAAAGTCTTTGGAGGTAAGCGCACCTACGGGACAGAGGTCTATGATATTCATCGCGTAGGGTGTGAACATCTGCTGTCCGGGTACTGTGGATACCCTGGCATTATTCCCGCGTCCTATGATGGCCAGTTCATTTGTATGCGTGATCTCCTGAGTGAAACGGGTACAGCGCGCACACAAGACACAACGTTCCTGATCCAGTATAATGTTCTTGCCGATATCCACTCTTTTGTTTTTTAATTTCTTCTCTTCTTTGGGACGTCGGGCCTCATTCAGTCCAAATTCCATGTAGTAGTCCTGCAGGCTGCACTCCCCGGCCTGATCGCAGATAGGGCAGTCGACAGGATGGGAAAGAAGTTCAAGTTCCAATATCTTGCGTTTGACATCGTTTATACTTTCATTTTTGGTATATACGACCATATCTTTTTTGATACGTGTGTCACAGGATATCTGAGGCCGTTTCTCACCTTCGATAGCGACCATACACATCCGGCAGTTGCCATCAGGACCGAGTGCCTCATGATAACAAAAGTGCGGAACCGAAAAGCCGTGTTTCAGTAAGACCGGCAGAAGGGTTGACCCCTGTGGTGCCTGGACTTTTTGTCCGTCTACAGTAAAACTGACCATCTCAGACATGGGCTTCTCCTGTACTTTTTGCAATATAGGCTTCAAACTCTTTTCGAAAGCGCAGAATAAAACCGTCGATGACCATGGCTACGGCCGGGGCAAAGACACAGATAGTTTTGCCGTTCATCGTCTTTGAAATATCGCTTAAAAGATCGATATCATCTTTTTTTGCCTTGTTGTCAAGCATGTTGGCAATGATGCCGTCGACCCAGGCTGTTCCTTCACGGCATGGAGTACACTGACCGCAGGACTCATGATGGTAAAAAGAGAGAAGGTTCTTGAGTGCAGAGACCATACAGGTGTCCTCATCCATAATGATCATACCGCCTGTTCCCAGAGAGGATCCGATAGCTTTCATTGACTCATAGTCGAGTCTTGCCTCCTTGACTTCTTCGGCTGTCAAGACCGGGGTCGATGCTCCTCCTGGGATAACAGCCTTGAGTTTTTTCCCGTTTCTGACGCCGCCGCCTATCGTGTCGATAAACTCCTGCATTGATTCGCCAAAGGCCATCTCGTAAATACCGGGATTGTTGATATGTCCGCTCATCCCAAAGAGCAATGTACCCGGACTTTTCTCAGTTCCGTAGGCGCGATAGGCCTTGGCACCGTTGTTCACGATAAAGGGAACGGTCGCTATGGTCTCGACATTGTTCACCAGAGTCGGTTCTCCAAAATAATATTCCGGAGAGGGTCTGTGCGGCTTAAGACGGGGATGACCGCGGTTCCCCTCAAGTGATTCGATGAGAGCCGACTTCTCGCCACAAATATAAGCGCCTGCACCGCGGTGAACGGTGATGTCGACTCGATAATCAAAGCCTTTGACTTTTTTCCCCAGAAGTCCGTTCTCGTAGGCTTCCTCAAGTGCTTCATTCAAGTGGTCGGCAAAAAACTTATACTCGCCGCGGATGTAGATATATGCGTCATGTGCACCGATAGCGTAGCAGGTCAGTATCATCCCTTCTATTAAAAGATGGGGGTCAAACTCCATGATCTGTCTGTCTTTGAAAGTCCCCGGTTCGCTCTCGTCTGCATTGACAACGAGATAGGAGCTTTTGCTGAGCTGGTCCATCTCCTGGGCCCGTGTTGCCAGACACCATTTGGCTCCTGCAGGTGCTCCACCGCCTCCTTTCCCGCGAAGACCGCTGTTTTCGATCTCCGTTTCAATGACATATCCCGGTTGAGTAAAGGCTTTGTCAATGCTTTGATAAGCACCGTTGTCTTTGGCAACTTTGAGGGTATGGCTGTTCTCAAGTCCAAAGTTTTTGCTGACGATTCGGGTGATCATTGTGTCAGTCCCCGTAGCAAGCTCTTCGTCTTTTCGGGAGTGAGGTTTTCATGATACTCTTCATTGATACAGAGCATCGGTGCACCGCCACAGGCACCGAGACATTCCACCTCGCTCAGTTTAAACATCTCATTGCTCTCATTGACTTTGATACCCAGTTCATCTTCGATGGAGCGGATGATATCCGCCTTTCCGCAGAGTTCGCAGGAGAGGGTCTTGCAGACTTGTATATGATAGGTGGGGACAGCTTCGAGATTGAACATGGTGTAAAAAGTAGCTACCCCATAGAGGTGCGCCTGAGGTACATCGAGTCTATCTGCCACATAAGCCATGGCATCGGATGAGATATAGCCTTCTTGATACTGCACCATCCAAAGACACGGAAGCACAAGGGCCTTTTTATGGGGATAACGCGGAAGAAGGCTCTGAAATTTAGCTTCATGGGCTGCATTGAAAACAAAACTCATCGGTCCATCTCTCCTGCGATGATGTTGATGCTTCCGAGGTTAAGCACGGCATCTGCGAGCATACTGCCTTCGACCATGGAAGTGTAGGCGCTCATGGCAAGAAAGCTCGGTGCGCGTACCTTGACCTTGTGTGGATAACCTGTTCCGTTGGAGACGATATAAAAGCCAAGCTCTCCGTTTGTCGCTTCGATGGAATTGTAATACTCCATAGCGGGAACCTTGACCCCTTCATAGATGAGTTTGAACTGGTTCATCGTCCCTTCGATACTGCCATAGACATCTTTTTTGTCGGGAAGTATGATGGCCGGATTGTCAACGCATATCGGGCCGTCGGGAATATTCCCAAGGACCTGGCGCATGATACGCAGGCTTTGGGTGATCTCTTCAAAACGGACCATAACGCGGTCATAGATGTCTCCAACAGACCCGATGGCGACATCAAAGTCGAATTGCTCATAATGATAATAGGGGTTGGCCACACGCATGTCGTAATTGACTCCGGAGGCTCTGAGGTTGGGCCCCGAAAGCCCCAGACTTATGGCTTCTTTGGCTGAGACAGAGCAGACATTTTGTGTCCTGTCCTGAAAGATCCTATTGTGCTCGACAAGACTGAGTGCGGATGAGACGCCTTCCTCGATCTCTTTCATGATCTGTCTCAGGTCCGCCTCATAGCCTTCATAAAGATCATAGCTCATCCCGCCGATTCGCATATAAGAATTGGTAAGACGTGCTCCTGTAAGTTTGGAAAAAAATGTGTAGGCTGACTCCCTTGGATTGTAAAGATACCAGTAGTTGGTCAGGGCTCCCATATCCACAAGCTGGGCAGCAAGACAGACAAGATGGTTGATGACACGTGAAAGCTCCATCACCAATACCCGAACCATGACCGCGCGCTCGGGAAGTTTGACTCCGAGCATCTCTTCCACTGTCTTGGCAAAGGCAACATTGTTGGTCGTCGCCGAGCAGTAGTCGAGCCTGTCTGTGTAGGGAATGATCTGGTTATAGGTATGGTTCTCGCAGCTTTTCTCAAAACCCCTGTGAAGATAGCCGATCTCGGTGACATTGGCCACCAGTGTCTCGCCGTCCATTGCACAGAAATTTCGTATAGTACCGTGGGTGGCCGGGTGAGAAGGTCCGATATTGATAAACATCAGGTCCTTGTTCGGCTCGGAATAGTTCCCATACTCATCCTGGGTGACGATACCTTTTTCTAGAAGACGCTGGTTCATGGCAGGCATCAGATCGACGGCATCGTTACAGAGTTGGCCTTTGGTGATAGGATAGTCTTTTCGCAGAGGATGCCCCTCAAACTGCCAGTGGTTTAATACACGAGCAAGGTTGGGATGCTGCTCAAAGACGATGCCGTATTGATCATAGCATTCTCTCTCCAGCCAGTCGGCAGCCTTGTAAACAGAACATACACTAAGGCATTTGGGTTCACTGAGAAAACTTTTTAAGATAATAGCCTCTTTAAAGTTTTTGTGACGGATAATATAGACAATGGCGAAACGTGTCGGCTGAGGAGTGACATAGTCCAGATAATCAACAACGGTGATGTCTAAAAGCAGTTCGCCGCCGCTTTGAAAAGCAAGCTCAACGGCAGGAAAGATCTCTTTCTCATTGAGGATCAGCGTATTCGATTTTTGGATAAACTCCGCCTTGGGATAGGCTTTTTGAAGCTCTTTAAGCATTGTCGAGTTGGCCTGTGAAATCTTTTTTGACAGTAGAGGAGAGTCTGTCATGTTTGAGTTCGCGCTGGATCATCATCAGTGCGTCTAATACAGACTCAGGCCGGGGAGGGCAGCCTGCGACATAGACATCTACGGGAATGATCTCATCGATACCCTGCAATGTCGTATAGTTGTCATAAAAGCCTCCGGAACAGGCGCAGGCTCCCATAGATATGACCCATTTCGGTTCGGGCATCTGATCATATATCTGTTTGAGTATGGGTGCCTGTTTATAGGAGATAGTCCCTGCAACGATCAGAAGGTCTGCCTGTCTCGGTGAAAAGCGTACGACCTCGGCACCGAAACGCGAGATGTCATATTTACTGGCGGCAGTCGACATAAACTCGATCGCACAGCAGGCAGTTCCAAAGACAAAGGGCCATAAAGAGGATTCTCTCGCCCAGTTGACAGCCTCATCCAGACGGGTCGTTACGACAGCATCGCCTAAAAGTTCTACTCCCATTTTAAGGCCCCTTTTTTATAGACATACAAAAGGCCGGCAAGCAAAAGTCCCATAAAGGTAAACATCTCAAAAAGTCCAAAGTACCCAAGTTCTCTCAGGTTGACAGCCCAGGGAAACATAAACAGGGTCTCGACATCAAACAGAATAAAGATGATCGCGACAAGGTAGTATTTGACATTGAAGCGTTCAAAATTGTCACTGACGATAAAACGCACACCGCTCTCATAGACCTCGTTTTTCGCTTTTCCTTCACTCTGCTGACGTCCGAGCCTGTGTGTCAGATGGATGACAAAAGGGATGAAAAAAGCTAAGAATAAGATGATACCTGAGGCCAATGCAAGTTCTGTTGTCATTATCCACCCATTTGATATTGAATTGCTATATCTTAGTGCGCGAATAGTTAATATATGTTTAAATAAATGATTAAGTTATAAGAAAGAGTAAACCATAATGAGGTTCAGGGAAGATAGATCTTATCAAGCATCTCCTGGTATTCTGACTCAGAATCGCTATCAATCGTGATACCTCCTCCGCTTTTATAGACCAGCCCTTTTTCACTCTTCTGGATAAAACGGATCATCACGGCCGAGTCAAAGTTTTCTCCGTCAAAGTAGCCAAATACACCGGTAAAGTAGCCGCGTTCATAGGATTCTGTCTCTTTGATGATCTCAAGGGTTCGTTTTTTAGGGGTGCCGCTGATACTGCCGGCCGGCAGTAATCTCTTTAGGATCTTTCCCAGCTCATGCTGCCACTGATCCGGCAACCGTCCTTTGATCTCGGAGCTTACCTGAAGGAGCTCTTTCTCTCCGGCTCTGATCTTGTCTATATAGCGAAAATGGCTGACACTTACTTCAGTTGCAACCATAGATAGATCATTGCGCAATAGGTCGACGACCATGATATGCTCGGCCATCTCTTTGGCATTGGCAAGTATTTTAGCTTGGGCATCGGGTATGGATGCATCGATGGTGCCCTTCATGGGATAGGTGTAGATATTATTGTCGCGTATGCTAATAAACCGTTCGGGAGAGAAGCAGACAAACTCATCTTTGATACGCAGTTTGAAAGGCGCATTGGCACACTTGAATATCTCTTTTAGGCTTAAGGATGTCTCCACAGGAGTCGAACAGGTGTAGTTGAGAAGATAGGTCTCGCCGGCTTTGATCTTTTCGATAATGGCATCAAAGCCTTTTTTGTAGGCAATGAAGTCCTGAGGAGACTTTTTGAGAGTATGGGGGTGGGGCTGATAATCATTGTTTTCAAAGCTAAAGGCTATGTCTTCTTTTTGGAGCTCATCCAGAGTATAGACATGGGTCTTTGTAGCATCGAAATTGGTATAGAAAAGGAAGGGGACTTTATCAGAAGCGAGTCGGCTCAGACGTTGCATCAGCCCAGTGTCAGCTTTTTAAGTACAGCCATACGGACAAAGACGCCGTTTTCTACCTGTTGAAGGACTTTGCAGCGTTTGTCCGCCAGCATAGAATCGTCAATATCGATGTTTCTGTGTACCGGTCCCGGATGCAGGAGTATGATGTCTCGGTCACCGACAAGCTCTTGGGTAATACAAAAATCACTGGCATAATCTTTTAAGGAGGCATAGGTCTGGTGCTCATGCCGTTCGGTCTGGGTGCGCAAACTCATAATGACATCGACTTCGTCTATGATCTCTTCAAGTTTGTGTGTATGGCGAAGAGAGGTCGGCGGAAGAAAATGCGGTGGGGTCACTAAGATGACTTCCATCCCAGCTCTTCGCAGGAGCTCGATATTGCTGTTGGCGACCCGTGAGTTCTTGATATCACCGACAATAGCGATCTTTTTGCCTTTGACGTCCCCAAAATGCTCCCGCATAGTGAAAAGATCGAGCAGCGCCTGGGTCGGGTGGGCATGGGCACCGTCTCCGGCATTGATAATGGCAGCTTTGGTATGTTCAGACAGGATCTTCGGTACACCGGAATTTGCATGTCGGACGATGATGGCATTGGGACCCATAGAGTCCAGGTTCATCGCTGTGTCTGTCAGTGTCTCGCCTTTGGCAGTCGAGCTTTTGGCGACATCCAGATGAACCATCTGCGCACCAAGCCGTTTGGCCGCTATCTCAAAGGAAGAACGTGTACGCGTTGAGTTCTCAAAAAAAAGCGTGATGATTATCTTGTCCTGGAGAAGAGGGACGATATGTCCCTGTTTAAAGCGTGCAGCGTCCTTAAACAGCTCCTGAATCTCTTCAAGAGTAAAGTCATTTGTTTTGATCAGATGCCGCATCGATTCTCCTTGATTCGTGAAATTATAACTTATTTGCGATGACTTTGATATCGTTTTGCAGGGTCAGAAAATTATTTTTGTAAAAAGGCGCGGTGACCTCTGCAAAACTGTCTGCATCTTCATAGAGGTTTATCGTCCAGATATAGGGAATGTCTCTGCTCTCAAGCAAAGATCGGCTCAGCAGGGTATCGTTGATTGATCCAAGGCGGCTTGCACAAACCAGAAGGACGGAGGCCTTGAAAAACTCTATAAGGTCTACCATGAAGAAATCTTCTTCGACAGGAACCATCAGTCCTCCGGCCCCTTCTATAAGTACAATATCACAAAGTTCTTCAAGAGTCTGGAGTCTTTGGCTGAGGTATTCAAGGTCAATATGCTCTTTTCCCTTGGCAACGAAAGGAGCCGCAGGAAGCTTGAATTGATACGGCACGACAGCATCAAGGCTAAGTCTCTCCAGCTCAGGGTTAAGTTCTTTAGCCAGATCAAAGAGGTGCTTTCCGTCTGGTGGCGTGTCCTGCACGCCGGTCTCAATAGGTTTAAAGACACCGACTTTATAACCCTGCGAAGCGAACTCTTTGAGCAGTAGTGCCGTAGCATAGGTCTTCCCGACATTTGTGTTGGTAGCGGTGATAAAAATACGTTTTGCCATGCGGGGACCTTTTTTTAAAGTAACTGTCAACTTTAGATATAATTTCGCAATTATACTATAAGGCTTGTTAAGCCAAGCCCTAGACGAAATGGAAAAAACATGGAAAGATTTGAAGAATATTCGACGTACTTTGTTCAAGAGATCGGTTCAAAAGAAGGTGCCGTGTCACCTGTTATCGCTCAATCTGCCTCATTCGGTTATGGCGATTCGGCAACAGGTGAGGGCATATTCAACGGGTCCGTTAAAAAACCTTTATATTCTCGTGTC